>CAYQTU010000075.1:0-8420 GCA_964420575.1 uncultured bacterium | reverse complement strand
GATGAATGCAAGATCCAGAAAAGCGGCAATCCAGATCCCCCGGCTCAATAGAATCAGCATACCCTGGGCCCTTTATTTTATTTTGCAAAGATAAAGAAAATGATATGAAAACCGTTCCGGGATCAAAAGATCTTTGATCTTTTGCTTCCAGGCATTTTTGGCAATCCCGTTGTATTTGATTGAGCGAAGCAATTCGAAGCCCTCGCCTTCCAGCATTTCCAACCACTCGCCATAACTGGCAAATAACTCATGGGTTTGATTCCGCGTCTTCCGGTTCTTGCTCCAAAGAACCGCGAGGATATCCTGATACCACATGATATTCGGGACCATCACAAAAATGACCCCCCGCGGTCGCAAAACCCGTTTCATCTCTTTCAAAGCTTGGCTGATATTCAAAAAATGCTCCAGACTTCCCAAACAGGTGATCGCATCGAATGATTGGGATCGGAACGGAAGTCCTTCGGCAACCGATAGCGCATAACGAGCGGTTGGGCATTCTTTTTGGGCTAAAGCAAGTGCTTCCCCCGAAAGATCAATCCCCGTAATTTCCGTCAACGGCCCGTAGTGCCTCTGAAGTTCGCGACAAAAATAACCGCCCCCGCAAGCGATATCGAGAATAGCTTTGGCACTTGGCTGCCCTTTATATAGCTGCTTCGCTAACCACGCGTAGGCACGATCCTCATCCCGGATCGGAGCTTCAAGATAGAGCTTGTCATATTCCGACTGCAAGCTTTGGATATCCTTATGAGACGTTTCGACAACCATGATCAGATCAATCCTTTATAAGTGTTCAATGTTTCTTGTGCGGTTTTTTTCCAGGAAAATTTTTTTATTTGATTAAAACCCTTTTGTTTAAGATCTTCCCTCAAGGATCCAGACCCGGCCAAATTTTTCATCCCTGTCAAAATTTCATCAACGCTATAGGGATCGACCAAAAGACCAGCTTCTCCGGCGACTTCTGGCGTCGAAGTTGTGGTAGATGTTAACACAGGACATCCCGAAGCCATAGCCTCTAAAATAGGGATCCCGAACCCCTCGTAAAGGGACGGGAACAAAAGGGCCAACGCACCACAATAAAGTGCGTTTAAATCCGAATGCGAAAGGAATCCGGGGGCACGGACGGCACCGGAATCTAAGCCGTATTTTTCAACCAGGATTTCGGCATATTTTCCGTGTGCAAATTCTTTGGACCCCACAATAACCATCTGGAGGCCGGCGTATTCAGCGCGCAACCGCTTAAAGGCTTCAAGAATCCGGGCTAAATTCTTTCGCGGCTCAAGCGTCCCGACAAAAAGAAAATAATCCCCTACGATCCCAAATCGCCGTTGAACCTCCGCAATCGCTGTTCCCGAAATTGCGGCAGAAAAATTCTCATGCCCAGAAGGATAGACCACCCGGATCTTCTTTTCCGAGATTTTTAGATGCCGGACCAGATCGTCTTTCGTATGATACGAGTCCACCATCAGACAGTCCGCTTTTTGGATCGTAAACGGCAACCAATTCCCCCAATAAAAAGCGCTCAATCGGCCCATTTGATTTGGAAACAATTTGCCGGCAATGTCATGGACCGTAACAACCAGACGGCAGGGCTTCCGAAGCGGTGGAGCAAATGCCGGAACATGCAACAGGTCGATCCTGTCCCGTTTAGCCAAACGCGGAAGGCTCCAGTTCTCCCACCTTAATCGGTCCAGAGTGTTAAAACGTTGTCCTTCTTCAAGCCTTTTGAAGTAGACATTCAGCTTGAGCGGCTCCTGGACCTCTGGACGAAGGAACTCCAACAAACGGCTGGTAAAAACTCCCAGACCGCTACGCGTCCCTTGGGTCGCTTGGGCATCAAAACCAATCGTGGACATCGCGCGCCTCAGCACCCTTTTTTCTCATAGCGCTCAAGGTCCGCATCAACCATCATGTGGACCAATTCGGTAAAAGAGACTTTGGGTTTCCAGTTGAGGATTTTCCGGGCTTTGCTGTAATCCCCTTTCAATTCATAGATCTCCGCAGGACGGAAAAAGCGTTCGTCTTTTTTGACAAATTTTTTCCAGTCCAGCCCGACCCGTCCGAAGGCGATTTCGAGAAATTCACGAACCGTATGGGTTTCACCGGTAGCGATGACATAGTCATCCGGTTGGTTCTGCTGAAGCATCATCCACATAGCCTCCACATAATCCCCGGCAAAGCCCCAATCTCGCATTGCCTCTACATTCCCCAAAAGCAATTCTTTTTCGAGCCCTAATTTAATACGCGCAACCGCATCTGTGATCTTCCGGGTCACGAATTCGAATCCCCGGCGGGGCGATTCGTGATTGAAGAGAATCCCGTTGCAGGCGAAAAGGTTATATGCTTCCCGGTAATTACGGGTTAAATGATAACCGGCTAATTTCGAAATCCCGTAAGAAGAGCGCGGAAGCATCAGCGTCTGTTCGTTCTGCGGGCTCTGAGGGGCCACGCCGAACATTTCGCTGGAGCCTGCAAAATAAAAGCGGCATTGGGGGGCGCGTTCCTTGACCGCGGAAAGGATTGAATGCGTTCCGTTGATATTTGTGTTCATCGTGGAGAATTCATCCTCGAACGAATAGCTCACGAAACTTTGCGCCGCCAGATGATAACATTCATCCGGGTGAACTTTTTCGACCACTTTAAAAACACTCGAATAGCTCTCCAGAGATGCCGAATGAAGTTCGACCTTATTGCGGATCGGATTGATCCTCCAGGTTCGATGGACCGGATCCTCTAAGGCGACCCGCCGGACAATCCCGTGAACCTCATAATTTTTAGAAAGAAGCAATTCGGCCAGATAAGCTCCGTCCTGGCCCGTAATTCCTGTGATCAACGCGCGTTTTGGCATGCTATTCACCTTTCTTTTTATTGAATGTTGCGGCTATGATTTCTTTGATAAGAATTTATCGGCTAAAAGTGTCCAAACTGTTTTTAAAAGATGCTCTCGCCGTTCAAGAAAATACAGGTACGGAACTGCCAAAAATAAAAATAAGACACCCTTCGATAGCGCGATCTTCAGTAGCGATCCGGATGAAGGCCCCCAGAGGTCGATCAAAAAAATGCCGGCAAAAAAGGATCCGAAAAGCAATAAGTTCTTCAGGATTCTCGAAACCGCCTGGCCCGGTTGGCAGATCTCCCGGAGAGCTAAGAAGTAGGTTCCGATCCCGTAAACCGCATAGCTGAGAACCGTTCCGGCCGCAACGCCTTCCACGCCCCATCCCCATCCGATAAAAACCAGATTGAAAAGAAAATTCAGCGCGATCGCCGCGATAAGCACGGGGATGATTCTCAAATATTTATCAATCGTTACAAGAAAGTTATTTGCAAACTGTCCCATTAAAAGAAAAAAAGCGCCAACCAGATAGATCTTCATGCAGGTTAAGCCCGGAATGAATTTTTTAAGAAAAAGGCCCACAAGAAATGGCATAGCCGCAAAAGCCATCGCGCAAAGGAACGGCACCAGGACCGCAAGGACGCAAACGGGTTTTTCGAGATAACTGACAATCTGTGACAGGTCTTCCTTTTTTTCGCCGTATAATTCAAGAAGATTCGGATAAAGAACGTTGGAGAACATCATCGGAAGCGAAAGAATATAATTACTCGCCATCATTGCGATCGAATAAAGACCGACTTCATAAAATCCGATCTTTTTGGCCAGAAGTAATTTATCCAAACCGAGTAAGAACGTGTAAAGAAACGCCGATGCAACCAGCGGCAACCCCAGTTTAAGCTCTTTGAGGATCGTCGTCTTATCCCATTGGATGCGGAACGTATACGGACGTTCCCTGTGTAAAAAAAGGATCAAACCGACCGTCAAAACCGCTGTTCCCGCATAAAGCCCGTAGATTTGCCAGGCTTTAACAAAAAGAACCGTAACGAGGATCCCGCCTACGGCATTCCAGACCACTTGTTTGCTGAGGACCTTGAATTCCTTATCCGACCGAAGAAGGGTGATCAGAAAATCGTAATAGCGCTGGATGAACAGGAATCCGACCAAAAAAAGGATGCCGATTAAAAAACTTTTTTCAAGATGAGGGAACTTGACTAAGGCAAAACCTAAAAGCGCAAGCGCAGGGATCACGGACATCAAGATCGAGAAGGTCAAGGTGTTGTCTTTCAATCGATCAGCCTCTTCGAACTTCTGCTGCCCCCTTAAAAAAGGATAATCACGGGCTAAGGCGCGCGTCGTGCCAAGACTTGCATAACCGCAATAACCCAGGATGACTTGCAGAACCCCCCAAACCCCCATCCCGACTGGCCCTACAAAACTCCGCAACAAAAAACTATTCAAGATCCCGATCGCCTGAGAAAGATAGTTGGCTGCGGCGTATAGGGCCGTATCCTTTAAGATTGCGATCTTCCGCGTACTCATGCCGGCACCTTCTGCCGATCACAAAAAGCTTCTCGGCAAGCTTGTACAGATTGATTGTTTTTCATAAAAAAATGCCGGTCAATTTCTTCCCTTTGCATTTGAAGTCTCAAGACCCGCGCACTCCCGTACAGGAGATCCCTGATCAGGGGACAACTGCGCGTTCGGTCGCTCAGCGGGATAAAATAACTGCTCATGAATTCAAAAAAACGGCGGTCAGCATCGTCAAACAATACGGTTGGCTTCTGAAGCAATAGCCCTTCAAAAAAAACTGTCGATCCAATCGTCAGCACAAGATCAGATGCCGCCAAAAGAGCGGGTGTGTCGTATTGTTTTACAAGGCGGACCCGATTCCGGACCGATTCTGATGCTTTAGCGATCAACGCCTCTGTAAAAAAATCATGATCCTCGCGGGGATGTAATTTGATGATCAAAAAAGCCTGCGGATCTTCAGCCAAGTACTCTAAACACCTCTCTACCATCGCTTCCACGATCGCCGGCGTCAAAGGACTTCCGATGAGATCCGGGGCATCATTGGTGTGGAACGGCTGTGTTGCCAGAACCAGGATCTTCTGACCGTCCGGAATATGGAAATCCGAAGCTACCTGGCGGCAGGTCTGCTGCAGATCATACGCTTTAAAGCATTCATACTGAGGCGCCCCCACAACCGTGATTCTCGAATCATCAACTCCCCAGGACCGTAACCGTTCCCGGGAACTTTCCCCCCAAACCAGGATCTTTTGAGCAGAAAGAGGCACACACCCGACCGCAAAGAACGGCACGCCGTTCAGGATTACCCGAGTAGGAATCGTGTGCGCATTCGCACATAAAACCAGGGTTTTATTAAAAAGACAGACGTCTTCATCCACGACCACCGCCCGAGGATTCAAGCTTTCAAGAAGTTCAAAGAGTTGGTCGATCCAAGGGACCGCTTTAAAAAGTTCCCGCTCAAAAATCTGCCGAACCCCATACCGCATAGCCGGCCATAAAGAAACACCGGTTACCGTATTAAAAATATCACTTTGGGATATACTCCGGTCCGCCGTCTTCCAAATCTTATCCAGATCCGGCCGCTGGCTCCGCTTGGACCCAAAATACTCCGGAAGCAAATGAACAAACCCCATGCTCCTCCCGAGTTGCGATCCTTTGAACGAAAAAACATCCCGAAGATAATACGTGGGACCATCCTCCCGGTCAAAGAAGGGTGTCGCATAACGGAGCGCTGAAGAAAATAAAAGGCCGCCGGGTTTTATTTTTTTTAGATCTGGCTTTAAAAAAAACGAAAGTATTTTTTTTCCGAATTTTTTATAACAAAAAGATTTCGCACAACCGTCGCTCGAAGACTCGACTGGAAAAATACGCAAAGGGATGGATCCGGACTTAAAAATAATTCCCGCAAGAGACGCCCAATCCCCTTTCGGATCATCAATCAGCCATATCTCTTGAGGGGATCTTTCCAGGATTTTTTGACACAACACTGCGGTTTTCAAAACCCCAAGATAATAATAAAAAAGCGAATGCGCAATCAGGCTCCCTAGATCAATCCCTCGGTATTTCAAGGCGTCCAGAGCTCCCGAGCAGGAAAACCCATGCTCCGACCAAAAAGCCGCCGTTTGGTTGATCCATGAACCCTCCGCGCTTCCCAAAAGCTCATCTATATTGCGAACTGAACTTCCACGGAATTCAGGTTCCACATTTTTTCTCTGAAAGAAAGGTTCCGTTAGAAAAATCTCGAGCTCTTGAGGAACTGCTTTTTTAACTGACGACGGGATAGTATGGATCTTTGGCGACAGGATCAGGGCAATCACTTCACATGCCTCCATTGAAGCGGTGTTCCCTGGGGAATATTGACCGCGGCTTTACCCCCTAAAATATCGGGTAAATACTTCGGCTTAAGCCCTTTAGCCGGTCGGATCGATCGGACATTGGATTCCGTAAAATTCTCACCTTTTTGAATATCTGCCACCGCAAATAAAGAACGGCGGAAAATAAGACTGCTTTTTTCTTTTTTTGTAAGCCCGTAATGAACGTTTCCCAAGGCCTTTTCGACCATCCGGACACTAGCGACCAAATCCCGGAACTCCTGGGGCTCGGTCGAAAAAAAACTATCCGCCGTTTTCATCGCCCGAGAGAGC
Source organism: uncultured bacterium (assembly GCA_964420575.1). GTDB lineage: Bacteria > Omnitrophota > Omnitrophia > Omnitrophales > Aquincolibacteriaceae > CAYQTU01. The sequence continues at coordinate 1,919 of CAYQTU010000075.1, read as the reverse complement.
GTAAAATGTTTTTCGACAAAGGTCGCTCCTAGCGCCACGGCGGCAACCGCGATACCGGTCCCTATCGTATGGTCCGAAAGTCCGATCGGCGTTTTAAAATGTTTTTTAAGATCCGGGATGGTCAGTAAGTTCATCTCCGATGGATCGGCAGGATAACTGCTTACGCATTTCAATAAGGTAATATCCCGCGCACCGCCACGCCGTGCGGCTTTAACCGCCTCCTGGATTTCCTGAAGTGTCGCCATACCCGTAGAAAGGATCAGCGGTTTTTGGGTCTGCCCCATATACTCGATCAGCGGCAAGTCGACCAATTCAAAAGAGGCGACCTTATGGCAGGTCACTCCAAGATCCTCCAAAAAATCCACCGAGCTTTTGTCATACGCCGTAGAAAAAAATCCGATCCCTTCTTCGTCTGCCGCTCGTTTAAGCTTCTTGAACCACTCCCAAGGGGTATATGCATCACGATAAAGGCGATAAAGGCTCTGTCCTCCCCATTTCGGATGACGGATCATGAACGGGGCTTTGTTCAAATTCAGGGTCAATGTGTCCGGAGTATAGGTTTGGAATTTAACGGCATCGGCGCCGCATTTTTTTGCTTCCCGGATCATCGCTAAGGCGCGCGAAAGGCTTTTCCCGTGATTAGCCGAGACTTCCGCAACAATAAACACAGATTTTCTTTTTGAGTGAGGATGATGAGTCACGGCGTCTCTCCTTTCGCTCGATGGATATGGAGTATATATTTTTGTCCTTTATGCCTGAAAAAAGCCGGAAACTCCCGATTGCTCACAATCCTCAGCAGATTAAATTGATCTCGGATGCTTTTGTGGATATCCAATTCGCTGTCTTTGGGGGTTCGCCGGGGGTAATAGGTCCGTTTCCCTTTTTGTTGTCGGGGCTTCAACCGATGGAAAGAATCCAAAAATTTCAGACACATGGCAATGACTTTTTGAGCCTCTTTCAAACGGATCTCATCATGCAGTTCATCCCCTCGCAGGGCTAAATAATCTTTAAGATAAATCGTCCCGGCGTCCGCTCGTTCACCGGCCTCAAAAAGAACAAAGGGGATTTTGTTCTTTCCTTCAAGAATCTGCCAAAACAGAGGCGCCCATCCCGTGCCTTTGGGAAGATCGCTGGCATGCACAACGATATTATGACGGTGCTGATCAAGAAATTTTTTCTCGATCAAACGTCCGTAGCTTAAGATCAAAAGCAAGTCATAGGCCGAAGGTATTTTTTTGTGAGAGTAAAAAAGACGCGCCTTATACCCTTTTTTCCGAAGAGATCGAACCAATGTCCGGGCATAAGGAACAAACCAGTATGAGTGTGTTGTAAGCACTGCAATCGCATTAACGGACATGGTTTTTTTCTCCCGCTTTTAGAATGATCGATGCCAGACGAAGTGCCCCACGGCCATCAACGATCGTTTGTCCACACCGCCCCATATGCTGGCGCGTACGGTATGATAAACGTCGCAAGATCATCTCGATTTTTTGAAAGATCTTTGGATCGTGATATGGTCCCGCATATTTCAGGAAATCCTTTTTTTGCCATCCTGCAATATTTAAGCGCTGGTTTGCGGCAAAACCAATCCCGACCGACGGGATACCACTCGCCGCCAGTTCATTGGTGGTCTGCCCGCATCCTGAAATCGCAACATCGCACCGTTTCATCAAATTTTTTATTTTCTCGGCTGTAAGGTCGTAGCGTAAATGGACGTTTTTAAAGCCAGAGGCTGCATCAAAGAGCCTTTTTTGGGGAGTAATAAAATAAAAATCCCACTGAGGAAATCGATCTGAAAGAAACCGGATAATGCCTTGGTTAAAATCAGCTCGGACGATCCCTCCAAAAGTCACGAGTACAGATCGAATTCGCTTACGATGGACGCGGGCCGGAATTTTCCAGAAAGTTCTCCTTAAAAG
>CAYQTU010000074.1:5064-8479 GCA_964420575.1 uncultured bacterium | reverse complement strand
TGGTTGTGAACAGGTCTGAAGGGGTTTTCACTCTTTAGCTCCGTTGCCTGCAACGATCGACAGAGAGGCTTCCCCGAGGCTTTTCTCAACAACAACACTCCGTGGGAGGCCCTTGCGATCAACCTCAGCGCCATAGCCGGTTAAAACTAAGATGTTCTGACAGCCGGCGGCAAAGCCGGCCTGTATGTCTAAGAGTTTGTCCCCGATCATCCAGGACTTGGCTAGGTCAATGTTCCATTCATCCGCCGCTCGAAAGATCATTCCCGGGGATGGTTTTCGGCAGAAACACGGCCCCGAAAGGTCGGGATGATGGGGACAGTAATAAAACGCATCAATAGCGGCTCTGGCTTTTGCCAACACCTGGTTTACCCAGCCGTGGAGCTGATCCACATCCTGACTTTTGTAATACCCTCGGGCAATCCCGGCTTGATTGGAAATGACGATAAGAAGATACCCGGCCGCTTTTAAGCGGGCCAGAGCTTCGACGGCTCCGGGGATCCATTCCCAATCCTTCGGCTGGTGAAGATAATGCTTCTCGACGTTAAGGGTCCCGTCTCGATCAAGAAAGATCGCAGGGCGTTTTCCCATCAGACTTTGGGGACGCGATCGACGATCATTTTGGCAAAGGGGAAACTGCAAGTAAAGGCTGGAGAAACAGCGTTTAGGATGTGCGTGCTCGACTTGTCCCCTTCAAGCACAAAATCCATCACGAGCTTGCGGGTCCGAGTATCCAGAAGTTGAGCGCGGATCCCCGGACGGCTCCATTCGCGGAATCCTTGCTTGTCGATAGTTTTGACCAGCTTTGTAGCCAACCCCGCAAAATAGCTGCGATTGTATTTTTGCATTTCTTCGAATGCGAGGTCGCGAAAGCCGAAGGAATTGAGCATGAAGAGCTGCGCCTCCCGCGCCATGATCTCGACCATCTCCGACATGTTGAACTTCCCCATCCCATCATAATTTTCCCGCCAAAATGATGGGATCGCAGTCGGGCCTATCTTGATCGTTCCATCCACCGTGATCGTGTAATGGACTCCGAGAAAGGGATTCTTGAGGTTCGGGACGGGATAGATATTCGTCCGGATGGGCTTATCTTTATTCATGTATTTGAGGTAGATCCCCTTGAAGGGAATGATCGTGTACTGTTTTGAAAATCCAAAATCTTTGCCGACCTTGTCCGCGTAAAGGCCCGCCGCGTTAATAAGCTGTTTTGCCTCGATCACCCGCTTTGAAGTTTGAATCTTATTGCCGGAAATGCGTCGGATATAAGGTTCCCCAAAGTAGATTTGAATGCCTTTCTTGATCAGCTCATTCTTGAGACATTGATTGACTTCCACGGGGTCGACGGTTGCTGTGGTGGGAGAATAGAGCGCATGCTTGTGGGTCTGAGCGTTGGGATCAATTTCGGCGAGTTCTTTTTCATCGATCAGACGAACATCGACTCCGTTCGTCTTCCCCCGCTTTTCAAGTTCAAAAAGAGCTGGAAGCTCTTCTGCTCCTTGCGCGACAACGACTTTTTTGCATTCGTTGATGCGAAGTCGGTTTTGTTGGCAATACTGGCGCATGGCCGCATTACCATCCCTTGTGAATTTTGCTTTGAGGGAGTCTGCTGTGTAATAAAAGCCGGCGTGAAGGACGCCGCTATTCCTGCCGCTGCTGTGATAGGCCACATCCGGCTCTTTTTCGATCAAGATGATCGAAGCCGTCGGATAGCGTTCGTGGAGTTCGCGGGCAACCGCTAGCCCGACGACTCCAGCGCCGATGATGAGATAATCACACGTTTCAGAAGGCATGATTTTAATTAGGCAAAATCAGCTCATGTTCCCGTAGAGCGAATTGCGGATCATGGTGAACCCCTTGATCAGTTCCTGGATGCCAAGATCAAGCGGATGGGCCGTTTTAAAACCGATCGCTTCGATCTTTGCGTTGGAAACAATGTAATTGCGCTGGTCCGGGTCCTTCCCGACGGGAGCATCCATGAAAACAAAGTCAGGGACGAACTTCTGAATGTGTTCGCAAAGTTCTTTTTTCGACACGTTGGCTTCGGAAAGCCCGACGTTGAAGATCTGTCCCTTCATTTTGCTGAAATTCTCTATCCCGAAACGGAAGACCCTGCTGATGTCGCGAATGTGGATGTAGTTCCGTTTAAAGGAACTTTCAAAGAGAACCACAAAACGGTCCATGACTGCCCGGTAGACAAAATCATTCACGAGCAGATCGAGACGCATGCGGGGCGACATACCGAACACCGTTGCAAGGCGGAAGCTGATCGTGTTGGAATGCTGCATAAGTGCTTTTTCGATCTCCACTTTATCGATCGCGTACTTTGACATCGGATGAAGCGGCGACTCTTCCGTACAAAAGTTGTTTTTGTCCCCAGATCCGTAGGCGCTGTTGGTCGTCGGCATGAGGATCATTTGATCTTTACTGATATTCTTGAGCATCATGATCACCGCGTCGTGATTGGTGGACGTTGCCCCGACCGGGTCTTTGGCACAGAGCGGAGCGCCAACCAGCGCCGCCAGCGGGATCACGACATCGGCTTTGGCGAGCAAGGGCTTCATCGTGCTTTCGATCCGGACATCTCCGCGCACGATCTCGAACCCGGGGTAATGACAGACATGAGCCAAGCTGTTCTGACGGTACAGGAAGCTGTCTACCACGGTGACTTGATGCCCCTCTGCCAAAAGATCCGGAACAAGAACAGACCCTAGATACCCCGCGCCGCCCGTAACAAGAATTTTCACGTCAAACTCCTTTTATTTTTTATTGTGATTGATTAATTTTGCGACCATCCGGCTGACCGAAGGCGCGTCCAATCCCACCAGGGAATGGAGATAGGCTCTCGGCCCAAGTTCGAAAATGAATTTATTATGAAATCCGACTCTTTTTAATCGGATCCCTGACGCGCGGTCCGTAAGGATCCCTGACACCAGGGTGTCGAGCCCCCCGCCTCCTGTAAATCCTTCCTCAAGTGTCACGACATGCTCATAACGGGAAAGCGTTTTGAAAAGGGCATTTTCTTCGATTGGTTTCAATCGCGTGACGTCGACGACCCCAATAGGCAAACTCGCCTGACTCGCTACGGCAAGTGCCGTATGCGTTGTATAACCTGTCGCAATGAGACACACCTTGCTTCCCTTGCGGATCTCGCGGAATCCCTTATCCCCATCCGGTGTAAGCCTCCCAGAATAAACGGGTTCCAAGGGTTTGCCATCGAGACGGATGTATTTCGGACCTTTATATTTAAAGGCATAATCCACGCAACTGAGAGCAGAGACAGTATCGCAGGGCGAAAGCACGGAAAAATTCGGCAAAAGGCGCATGATCGCCATGTCTTCTAGCGAATGATGCGTCGGCCCCGAAACTTCATAACTGAGGCCCGCGCCATCGCCGCAGAGTCTGGGACGCTTGGATC
>CAYQTU010000074.1:665-5054 GCA_964420575.1 uncultured bacterium | reverse complement strand
ATGGGCATGGTGAAGGCCACCGACGAGATTCACGTTCAGCTCCCGCACTTGAGCGTGGAGCGAAAGATTGACACGGATCTGTTCAAAAGCTCTCATGGTCAAGAATGGCGCGATCGCGTAAGCAAAGACGGTAAAACCTTCGAGGCCTAGACCGGTCGCTACATTAATGAGGTTTTGTTCCGCGATCCCAACATTGATGAAACGGTCCTTGAAATTCTCACGCAACCGGTCAAGGCTTGGCGCGCCGAAGTCAGCCGCAAGAAAAAAGATCCGCTTGTTGCGGCTCATTTCATCAATGATCCGTTGGATAATAACATCGCGCATCATCTTGGTCATGACTGGAGCTCCTGAACGATCTGGTTGATCTCGGCAACATTCATGGACTTGATGTGACAGAGAGGGTCTTGTTCAAGCCGTGGGACCCCTTTTCCTTTCACCGTTTGAGCGATAAAAACCTTGGGCTGAGAGGCTTTATCCGTAAAAACAAGTTTCAGAGCGGGAAAGAGTTTTTCCATGCAATGGCCATCAGCGTCGTGGACTTTCCACCCGAATTCTCGAAGCTTCCCTTTGAGTCCGCTAAGTTCGACAACGTTTTTGCAGTAATCCAGCATACATTTCTCATTCTTATCGATAATGAGATAGAGGTTATTCAACTGGTGATGCGCCGCGAACATGATCGCTTCCCAAACGGATCCCTCATTGAGCTCTCCGTCGCCGACCATCACAACCACTTTCGATTTCGAACCTTTCCTCTTTAGCGCGATCGCCATGCCGCAACCCACGCCAAGCCCGTGCCCCAAGGATCCGTTTGTGGTCTCAAAGCCGGGAACGATGCAATCCGGGATACCTCCGAGAAAAGAGTCTTTCTGACAGATCCTCGCAAGTTCCGCGCGGGCAAAGAAACCCAGGTCTGCCAGGATCGGATAAAGTGAGATCCCTCCGTGGCCCTTGCTCAGAATAAAACGGTCACGTTTCTCATAATCCTTATTCTTCGGGTCCATACGCAGCAGGCCGCCGTAATAAAGAGCCGTCATGACCTCCACGTTCGAAAGCGAGGACGCGATACGCGCTTCTGGAGCGAGGCCGTGCAACTTAAGTGTTTCGATGCGGACCGAAAGGGCTTTGTTCTTTAATTTTTGGATAAGCGAGGGAGCCATTACAGGATGATCTCCTTAGGAGGCGGAACTGCAAAGGTTCGTTTCAGGGAATATTTTGATACCTCACGGATATGATCCGACGTTTCTTTCCCGAATTTCGATTCGACGAGATCCAGGTACCGGGGATTCGTAAAATAGGTCTGCCAGGCCTGGTCTTGAAATCCGAGGACTTCTCCGCCTGTGAGTGTTTCCGTGCGAAGGGGTAAGCAATTGCACGCATACTGCGAGTACCCCAACCAGTTCTCCGGAAGCGGCCATTTGTTCTCCACCGCGGTCTGATAAAGTTTGGAACCCGGATAAGCCATCGCCGAATAAAAATTCGCCATTTCGCAATTCAGGTTCACCGCCATATCCAGCGTTTCCTGCATGGTTTGATAGGTGTCATCGGGTAATCCGAAAATATAATTGCCTATCACGTTGATCCCCGCATCCTGAATGCGTTTGACGGTATCGTAAATATCTTGCTGGCCGAATCTTCCCTTCGTCACGCCGCTCCGGACAAACTTACTGCCGGATTCGATCCCTAATGCGAGCCAATTGACGCCGGCCTTTTTCAGTTTCTCCAGATAGGCCGGCTTCACCGTGTCGATGCGCGCGTAGGCCCAGATATTAAAACCATAATTCCGTTCGATCAGAAGATCGCAAAGCTTCATGAAATGGGCTTCCTTGAGCACGAACATTTCGTCGGTGAATTTGAGATTGCGAACCCCATAGCGGTCGCGCAAGGTCGCGAATTCATGGATCATGAATTCGGGCTCCCAATAACGGAAGCTGGACCCGCCGAAGGGCGCATTGATGCAACAAAAACTGCACTGAAAGGGACATCCCAGACTTGTGTAGATCGACGCATAAGGTTGGCGCTCATTCACATGTCCAAAACAATGCCAGTTATGGGCCCTGTATTTTTCCATGGGGAGCAGATCCCAGGCGACCCCCGGCAACTCTTTAGGGAGATCTTCTTGTCGGATCACCTCCGAACGGAACGTAAAGACAGGTTTTCCGCCTTCTCGATACCACAGTCCTGGGATTTTATTCAGAGCGGTAGAACTCGACAGATCACTTTCAAGTAACCCTTGAAGCGTCGCGAGGCCTTCGCCTTGAATGGCGAAATCAGCTTTTTCCTCTCGAAGCGTTCGCTCGGGCAAGGCCGAGACATGACCGCCGGCCATGGCGATCTTTCGTTCTGGAAAGGCTTCTTTCAAAGCGGTACAGATCAGGCTGGCGCCGAACATGTTCTGTGTTGAAGCTGAGGGTTGCTGTCCATAGACCACCAATGCCGTTAAACGTGGCTCATACTGGGAGGTCCGTTGAACGGTCCCATCGACTGTCAGTCCTTCGGCCTCGGCGTCCAGGATAGCGACGGAATATCCTTTGGCGCGCATTCCGTTCGCCAAAAGTCCGGCCCAAAGCGGCGGCTCAATGGCGCTCAGACTTCCGCTGAGCCCCTGATAGATCTTTTCGGAGGCGTTCGGATGAATAAACAGAATATCAACTTTTTGGGTCATTGTATGAGCTCACGATCAACGGATGATGCCGACAACTCCCGCTTTGTAATCCTCAAGGGGCGGAATGGCCGGCGGAACGATCTCTGCGGGCAACGCCTTCAGATCAAAAAAACGCAACTCTTCGCTCTCGTCACTGCGCGTCAATATACCAGAAATAATTTTAGCCTCCAAGATAATATCCACAAGCTGCGCCACATCGGGTGACGGAAGATACGCGACAAGATGGTGCCGGGGATCAGAATAGACACCGAGGAGGCGGATGACCTGGATGTCAAACCCCGTTTCTTCTTTTGCCTCCCGGATGGCCGTTTGTTCAATGGATTCCCCCGCATCGATCTTACCTCCCGGGAGCCCCCACATACCGCAATCACTCCTTTTCTCGAGAAGGATCTGTCCCAGATCATTAAGGAGGATCAACCCTACCCCAGCTTTGACGTAGGTGTGTTCGTTCACTTTTTTAACCTGGAACATAGGGTGAGACATGTTATGTTGTTCCTTGGTTATAATGGTCGATGTGCTCTGCCATTCGCAGGGCTACCTGTTGTCGTTGGGCTGCGAGTGCGAAGTAGGTGTCCTGGTCGGCGGAGTCATCGGGCGCGGAAACTTCCGGGTCTTTTAGCATCAAGCCCAAAAGCATGTGTTCGAAGACAACTTGAGGAAGGTAGGTTTTTCGATTATGCCCCAGTTCCGCTAAACGCATAAAAATATCCAAAACATGTGGATCGATGCAGTGCTTACGATATTCCTCAGAACATATTTTATTCATTAACTCGCAGGACATTCGTGGCAAGATCGGAAAGGTCGCCACTTCTTTCCCATAGTAGAGATCATTTCCATAGAGAAGTGCAATATCGTCCGGAGAGCGGGAAAACTCAGCCAACAGGATCTTATCCCACCCTTTGGTTCGGAAAATCATATCATCATTTCCAAGGATGATATAGCGCCCGCAACTCGCATCAAAGCATCGTTGGGTGATCCTTCCCATGGTCTCGTTTTTTCCACATAAACGTGTGAATGAAAGCCGTGGATCATTCAGAAGAGCGCTTTCACGATCATCCGTGTCCGTATAAAGGACAATTTCGAGCTGTTTCAGGTCAGCCGTTGTTTTGACTATGCTATCGAATAATTGACGCATAAGCCTGGGATGATCTTTGGTCGGCAAGATCAAAGAGAAGTTTTTTATGGCCACAAAGGTCTCATGTTAAGCGAATGATTTGGCTTTGTTTAAAGCCTAAATTGAGTAGAAAATCCGTTTTATCCCGCAGGCCAAGCACAGAAGCGATAATGATGGGGCCGGAAAACCCTCGAAGGCTCTCAGGTGGAAACACCTGAAATCCTGCGGTTTTATCCCCTATTCTAGCGCGTCCCCATATCCCTTTGACCCTTATGCCTGTGCTCTTTAGGGTGAAATAAAGAATAGGGCTGACATCGGTGGCCCCATAGAGCGCGACTTCTTCCGTTTTCCTTAAGAGAAGTTCGTTCGATATCTGGCGGCTGATACGTGCAATATAGCTGTTATTCTTAACCATGCGCATGCAGAAGGCCAAGGCCATACGAAGTTTGAGGAGAATCGTTTTTTGAAGTATTTTGTTAACGCTTTTGCCTGAACTCTTTCGTAAAAGCTGCGCGAGGCTTAGCTTGATGATGTAGCTCCAGAGACAGATCTCAAAAAAAGACTTGCGAATAAGGCTTTTCACTGTAACTTCACGATTTCATTTGAATATATT
>CAYQTU010000074.1:0-655 GCA_964420575.1 uncultured bacterium | reverse complement strand
ATTCCCGCAGACTCAAGCTCCTTGATTCTCGCAGATGTACCGATAAGGGAAGAGATGATGACTTTTTCCGCACATTTGTTGAGTTCTAGTGGGTTGGTTGAAATCTTTTTTACATGGACAGCAAACTCCTCGCACAAAAGCCGGAGTGCTTGAGCTGAGCTGCCTTTGCCGTAAATCGCCACGCTTCGAACGCCAGCCTTTTTTAATAGGAACGCGATCAGAGCATAGCGTTGGATTTTTGCGGAACTCTCTCGCGACAACTTTTGCATGAAAGACAGCGTCTGGAAATTTTTTCTAAAACAGCCTTTTGCTGAGGGCTCCGTTTTGAGGCGGCTTCGGTTCTTCACTTTTAAAATAATTGCTTCCAAGAGTAGTAAGAGCTTGATCCACCGTAACCACCATTTTTTTTTAAGAAAGGGGGCGGTAAGGTAATGCTGCGATTTGTTCTTTGCTTTTTTTAACCGGGCATTGTTCCAGAGAGCGAAATTCTTTGCAGGACAAGCTTCCAGTAACAGATTTTTTCGTGAATCCGAGCCGCCTGTTCGCAACGTTTTCATGGCGATGTTTTCTACTAAGGGGAATGTTCTCCCCGTTACGATGGTTTCAAGCGCCGTAGTCGACATATTTTTACCATCATGGGGACCGAGATAATTAT
>CAYQTU010000073.1:0-8488 GCA_964420575.1 uncultured bacterium | reverse complement strand
CCAAGAATAGTTTTAAAGATTATTTGTCTTCCGGCCAGGTCATTTTAAGCGTCTATTGGAACGGAGGAAATGCGTGTTTTTCGGGTGGAAAAGAGGCTACCTGCACCAATAGCCGTTTCAATGCCGCAAACCTTCAGGACCTTATTGATAAATTCGACATGATCTTTGTCGGTGAATTTATCTACGATTATAAGGCCTTGATCAATCTGAACTTTTTCAAAGTACCAACACTTATCTATGATTATACGATCTTCTAAATTCAAAGCTTCCCCAAAGGCTCAAAAAGGTCAAGCAACCGCGGCTTTTGTGATCTTGCTGGTGATCATGCTGATGATCGCGGGATTTGCGGTGGATACCGGGAATTATTATCTGGCGATCCAAAAGCTTAAAAAAGCCACCGATGCCGGGGCTTTGGCGGGTACGACCTTATTAAAAATAAAACCAATTGAGCATACTCCGGAAGAAGTCCAAGCTTTTGTGCAGGATATGGTCACAGCAAATTTCCCGGGGTCAAGTCTCTGGGTGAATCCGGAGGTGCAGGTGACGATCACTTCCGCGGTGAGCCCCTATCAAGTGGATATTGCCGCAACCTGTGACGTTAAGACTCTTCTTTTCAGAATGATCATGATCGATACCATGAAGGCTCGCGTCGCTTCCCAAGCGGTCAGTTCCACGACCTCTGAAGCCAAACTTACCCTCTAGATTTATTACTTCCTCAGGAAATGAAGGATTTAAAAGAAAAGTCTCTTATTCTATTAAAAGGCAGGGGATCGGATTAGTTGTAAACAACGATCTCTTCTCGGCGGATCCTTTGTTGAATGGTTCCGCTGCTGCTTCCAGAAGAGCCGCTTGAAGGTAAGGCGCTGGGCGTATTCCCGAAATCTTCCGAAGAAGTTTCTTCGGGGACGATCTCGATGGGGGTTTGCCGTTGAGGTTGGATCTCCGTCTCATTCAGATTGGCAAATAGCGGCGGGAGATCTTCCTTTTTCTTCTCCGGGGTTTTCCCCCAATCGTAGAATTCTTGATGTTGTTCATTCTGTGTAATGACCGAACGCATAGCATCAGCTTGTTCGTCGGGGAAGGGGCCTTTGAAAACCCGTACGCTATTTTCAATATCGCGGGCATCCTCTTTGGAGAAGTATTCTTTATGATCTGAAGTTTCAAAAGGCGCAACAATATGAGGAACAATGATCACGAGGAGCTCCACGTCGCTCCGAATCATGGAAGTGCTTTTGAAAAGACGATCCAAAACGGGGATGTCCCCTAAGATCGGCAACTTGCTTTCCGATTCGCTGATGCGTTGGGTGATCATTCCGCCGACAACCAACGTTTGGTTGTCTTTCAGTTCCGCAACCGTTTGCTGATTTCTCCGGATAAGAGCAGGGACCACAGAAGCTCCCACTGAAACAGAATTAGAGGTATCGATCTCGCTGACCTCGGTATTGATCTGTAGCCGGATCACCCCTTTATCGAGAACGTTCGGGGTGAATTTCAGCTGAGTTCCATAATCTTGATATTGAACACTCACAGAGGTAGGGGTAGAAACCGGAATAGGGAATTGTCCGCCGACGAGGAACGAAGCCTCTTGACCGTCTTTGGCCAGTAAGTTCGGCCTGGCGATAATTTTAGCCACCCCTTTACGGATCAAAGCTTGAAGCGTAGGCGCAAACCAATTATTTGCACTTCCCTGAAAGAAAGATAAACTTGCCGGCCCTCCTGCGGCAGCTTGATCGAATACTCCACCGTTATCTGACCATCCTCCACCGCCTTCGGCTGGCGTGAAGGATCCATCAGTAGAACTAACATCACCATAAAGCGATCGAAAGGTATAAAATTTTTGTGGGGTAGCCCAATCCGTTCCAAAATCCAGGCCGTAATTGGAATTGGAGTTACGGGTGATTTCAGCAAAACGGACTTCCAAAAGGATCTGTTTGGGATCGCGGATCTGGACGAAGCTGGGGATCCCGCCTCCGAAAGCGCCGATCGCAGCATTGATCTGTCCCAAGGTATAAGAATTCTCGGCCCATCCGTAAATGGCGACCTTATCATTGAAAGGGAAAATGCTTAAATTGGCTTTAGGATCGATCTTCATCAGCATTTCATAAAGCTTATCCACGTCAATGATCGAGACCACATTATAAGAACAGATATTGTAATCTTGGTCCCAGAGCACCAGGTTCATCCGGCCTGTGGCATTGGCACGGATCAGGATCTCTTGAGTCCCGAGGGGAGTGATATCGCAAATTCCCGGATTGGAGACCGCAATGCGTGTTAAGGGCCTGTCGAAACGGAGGATTTGGGTCGTTCCGTTGATAATGTAAAGCGGCTCTTCTTTGATCTGATCATAACCCGTCCAATACAAATAGCGGATCGCGGGAGCAGAGATATTGCTGCCGATCGTTCCAGTCTGTGGGGTTTCGGCTTGGGATGGCGAAGTGGCAGAAGCTTGGGCGAGACCTTGCGGAACAGGTCCCATAAGGATCATCGAGAGTGAAATGATGAAAACAATACAGATATTTAAAAAACAATTTGGTTTTTGCTTCATAAATTATCCGTTTTACTTACCGAACTTTTCAAAATATTCCGAGATTGTTCACTAATACTTCCAAAAGTGACCGCTTTCTGTTGAGAAGTTGCGCGAATGATCTCAATTTGGCCGAAAGAAGGTAAAAAGGTCTGTTTATTCCCTTTTTTTGCCAAGAGAACAAAACGCAATTGCCCGCGGCCCAAAGCTCCCGTCAAAGTTTCCGTTTCTTTCGGGGTTAAGGCGATCTGTAGAGAAATCAAAGAGCCGGTATTTGTGCGATTCATCGAAACGATCTGCGAAGAATAGATTAATGTCACGTGTTGTAATTGTCCAGTGTAATCTGGGACAAGCCCCATGATATTGACATAACTTCCCGGTTTTAACCCTTCCGGAATATCGATAATATCTTTAGCAAAGACCGTTAAGGCGCCCATGCCTTCGGGGATGGCATAGCTTTGTTTTGAAGGATCTTCGATCTCTTCTTTTTGAACATTGGGCCGCCAAACAAAATCCCCTTTACGGATATCTTCCTTAGCGGTACAGCCGACGACGTCCTGAAGCTGGACATACAAATAATCAGCGTCTTTTTTGGCCAACATGGGCTGGGAATAGGTTAGGTTATCGTTCGTGATCTTTTGTCCTTTTTTAATGTCGGTGCTGGCGATCACATAAGTGAATTTAGGCTGTGACGCTACGTTCAAATAATTGAGGATCATCATGAACGCAATAACGCCTGTCACTACCGCAGCGATCAAGATCAATTGGTCTCGTTTCATAGAATAATGTCGTAACCGGTTATGGCGTTTGTGTTAAAAATGATTAAAATTTTCCTTTAATATACCTCTTAATAATTCGGCTATAAAGGGCGATAGCTTAATGGTATATTTTAATGGTTTTCGGATCTTTTAAAAGACAATAACTCCTTTTCGCAGAAAGGGTTCCAAGCTTTAGGCGGGGTCTTGTGAACATTAGAGCTGAGACTATCGAAGTCGGATGTGCAGTCGTTTTTAAAAAAGGTAAGCTTTTGATCGCTCAACGGCATCCCGAAGATACTCTAGGGGGGTATTGGGAATTCCCGGGTGGGAAAAAGGAAGATCAGGAAACCCTGGAAGATTGTTTGATCCGGGAGGTTCATGAAGAGCTTGGGATCAAGATCCTGCCGCGCCGATTTTTGTGTCGTTCCGAGCATGAATACCCTAACCGAAAAGTGATCCTTTTCTTTTATCTCTGCGATTGGTTGGAGGGGGATCCGGTTTGTCATGATTGTCATGATTTCCGCTGGGTCTCTCAGGATGAGATCATGGGATATCCGTTCCCGGAAGGGGACGCCGAGATTCTAAAGGAGTTGAACCGCCGGTGGTCTTATTATTTTAATAACGGGGAAAAAGAGAATCAGCTATAATAAAACTCTTTCAACATGAGACCGAATATCATTACTAAAAGAAGAACACTTGACCGGATTTTTCCTGCTCATGCCCAAGATGAGGTGACAACCCCTCATTTGCTGCGGTTTTCTCTTCGCTATAAATTGGCCATCCCTGTTCTATTCCTGGTATTTTTTCTTCTGGCTATCGTTTTTTATACCACCTTTGGGGTGGTTCGCGATCTTGTGACCAAGCATAAAGAAGCCCGTCTTGAAACGATTGCCGAGATCTCCGCTAGAACCTTAAAGATCCCACTGCTTTTGGGGAATCAAGATGCCTTGCAGGATTATGCCGTATGGCTTGGGACGCTTCCGAATGTAACAGAAGTCCGCGTGGAAGGTTCGGACGGAGCTATTTTAACAAGCACGGGAGCTCAAACCACGCCTTTACCGGAAGCGCTTGATGCGAAAGATTTTTCGGGTGTGCGGCGGATCAAACCGGATACTTATGCTGCGGTCTCTCCGATCCGCTATGAACAAAAGACCATTGGCCGGTTGGTCATTATTTTCTCTAAGATCGAATTGGAAAAAGAACTCCAAGCGATTTTTCAAGAGCGGTTTGTTATCGCCTTTTTGTTGGCTGTTTTGGTGGCTATTGCGATCGCAGGGATCACTTGGGTGGTCATTCAGCCTTTATTTGTCCTGCAAAAAACAGCACGAAGCATCCTTGCCGGAAACCTTGAAGCCCAGGCGGATATCCATTCCATGGATGAGATCGAAGAACTTGCGGATGCTTTTAACAGGGTGGTGAAGCGTTTAACGCAAAGCTTTGAGAATTTAAGACTGCGCACCGATGCTTTGGAGGAATCCGAAGAAAAGTACAGGACCATTGTCAATCAAGTCAGCGATATTATCTTTTCGATCACCCCTGAAGGGGAGCTTGCTTTTTTGAACCGAGGTTTTTCCGGATATTCCCGGGAAGAGATCCTTTCCGAAGGGCTTCCCCTGATTCTTTCCATGCATATCGAGAATGATGCCGTAAAGTTTCAAGAAGCTTTGGAGACCATTGTCCGGGATAAAAAACCGGTGACGCACTTAGCAACAAGACATTTTCATAAGATCCATCACAATGAGATCTATTATTTGACCAACTTGACGCCGGTCGTGGATTACGTCGGGAATTTGCGTTTTGTACAGGGAGTGATGCGTGATGTGACGGAGCTTCGCCGTGTTGAGATGATGAAAGAGACCTTGGTGCGCGATGTGGCGCATGAACTTAAAACCCCTACGGCAAAATTCGCAATGACCGTAAACTGGCTCGAGCGGCAAATGATCCAGGACCCGGATAAAGGGAAATACCTGCCGACCCTTAAAATGCTTAAAGATAATGCGGACCGTTTATTAAGAACGATCTCCAGCATCATGGACCTTTCCAAAATCGAAGCCGGCATGTCCGAAGCGCCTAAACATGTTTTGGATCTCAATGATGTCCTTCACTCCGTTCTTCGTGATATGAAGCCTTTTTGCGAGCAGAACCATTTGACGCTTGAGGCTTCGCTCTCGGCGGTCCCGCTCAAGATGCTCGGAGACCTGGATATGCTTTATCGTTTGTTCGTGAATCTTGTTGGAAATGCGGTTAAATTCACCCCTTCGGGAAAGATCACGATCTCTTCGAGCCTTAAGGGGAATGATGTTCACGTTGAAGTGGCGGATACGGGTATCGGGATCGAAGAAGAAAATCTTAAAAAAGTTTTTGATGCCTTTTTCCAGAAGACCCCTTCCACCGTGGGGATCGGAGTAGGCCTCACGATCTCTAAAGAGATTGTTTCCCTTCATGAAGGGGAGATCTGGGCGGAAAGCCCAGGTTTGGGGAAGGGAAGTATTTTTAAAGTGGAATTCCCCGCTTATCAAGAAGCGAAGAAATCATCATAACCTGAAACGAGGAACAATATGAAAGAACAAAAAAAGATTCTGATCGTTGAGGATGACCAAGACTTTCAAGATATCTATGCTTTATATTTACAAGGCGAGTCTTTTGAGGTCACGCGGGCCCGTCACGGTCGTGAGGCCTTGGAGATTCTTGAAAAACAAACGCCGGACCTTATCATTTTAGATCTTATTATGCCGGTCATGGACGGCGAAGAATTTTACGTGCGATTGCGTCAGCAGGAAAAATGGCGTTCGATCCCCGTCATTATCGCAAGCGTTAATGATAAAATGCCGCAGAAGATCGCTGAGATCGGTAATGTTGCCGCCCGCCTCAAAAAACCTTTCGATATCGATACCTTACTTGAACAGGTCCGCACTCATCTTAAGTCCTAAGACCGAAAACCTTTTTATTTTTAAAAGGATGCTGTTGCCATGCCTTTTGAGACTTTTGAACATACTGCTGATATCGGGCTAAGGGTCCGGGCGCTGACCTTGGATCAGCTTTTTCAGGATGCAGCACAGGGTTTTTTCGATTTAGTCACGGACATTTCTCAAATCCTTCGAGCCATGCCCCAGGGGCAGGACCTTACCCTTGAAGTTCATGCCGAAAATACCGAAGAATTATTTTTAGCCTGGCTTAAAGAGCTTCTTTACGTTTTTTCTGCACAAAAAAAGATCCTGTATGAATATAAAACCGTTCTCTTGGAACCGAACGTTTTTAAAACAGAAGCCAAGTTCATTCCTTTTGATCCTAAAAAGCATGATGCGCGGCATGAGATTAAAGGTGTGACGCGCCATCGATTTAAATTGATCCGAACAAAAAACGAGTGGCTGGCCGAGATCATTTTTGATATTTAAAAAGGCGCAAACATGTCTGAGAAAATCCCTTTGATCCAGATCGATGAATGCCGGTGGCAGATCCCGGTGACCTATAAGCCGGGGATGAAAGTGCCCGGACTTATTTTTTGTGATGAAAAAAATCTGCCCAAGGTGCAAGCGGATCATTCTTTGGAACAGGTGGCGAATGTCGCTTTTTTACCAGGTATTGTTAAGTATTCCATAGCCATGCCGGATATCCACTGGGGTTATGGATTTCCCATCGGGGGCGTGGCTGCGGCGGACCCTGACCAGGGCGGTGTGATCTCGCCGGGCGGGGTCGGATATGATATCAATTGTGGAGTCCGGCTTCTGAGAACTTCTTTAAAAGAAACTGATGTTCGACCACGCCTTAAGGAATTGGTCGGATACTTGTTCAATCGTATTCCGTGCGGGGTTGGGCAATCCGGAGAGATCCGCTTAGGGAAAAAAGACATGCGCGATGCGTTGCGTCTCGGAAGCCGATGGGCGGTCCAGAATGGTTATGGGAGTCAAGAAGATCTCGAGTTAACCGAAGCTCAAGGGGCTTTGGAAGATGCCGACCCTGAGGTTGTTTCTCCTCGCGCTTATGAACGCGGCGAGGATCAGCTCGGGACTTTAGGCTCGGGGAATCATTTTCTTGAAATTCAGACGGTGGACCAGATCTTCGATCCGGAATTGGCCCGGCAGTTTAACCTGGAGATGGGACAGGTTACGGTGATGATCCATTCTGGGTCTCGGGGATTAGGGTATCAAATCTGTGAAGATTCTCTGGAAGAGGCGCGCCGCGCTCTTGAAAAATATAAGATCTCTGTCCCTGATCCCCAGCTTGCTTGTGCTCCTGTCCGTTCGCCCGAAGGGCAGCGCTATTTGAGCGCAATGCGTTGTGCCGCTAATTATGCTTGGTGTAATCGACAATGCTTAATGGCGTTGACGCGGCAAAGTTTTGAAAGATTTTTTAACCGGAGTCCTAAGGACCTTGAGATGGGATTGATCTATGATGTGGCTCATAACATCGCAAAATTTGAACACTGCTTGATCGACGGAAAGGAAAAAACACTTTGCATCCATCGCAAAGGAGCTACACGTGCTTTTGGACCGGGTAGCCCGGATCTGCCCGAAGTTTATCGTGATACAGGGCAACCCGTGATCATTCCGGGAGACATGGGACGGAATTCCTATCTTTTGGTGGGAACGCAGCAGGCTATGAACGAAACTTTTGGGACTTGTTGTCATGGGGCTGGCCGGGCTTTATCCCGAACCGCCGCTTTAAAAGCCGCCCGGGGCAGATGCATTGAAAAGGAATTAGAATCTCGAGGGATTATTGTTATGGGACGGGGGCATAAAGGTGTTGCTGAAGAACAGCCGGAAGCCTATAAGGATATTCATGAGGTCATAAGGATTGTTGAGGCTGCAGGGCTTGCTCATCCCGTTGTCCGCATGCGGCCCCTAGGGGTGATCAAAGGCTAAGGCCTTTTTCCTGGCTTGTATGGACAAAATGAGACCCCTACGGTATTATGCCTTCAGGCAGGGGACGCGCTATTCTGACCGTGAGAGGATCGCCGTTGTTACTCTTTATCCTTCCCGCCGGATCATCGGATGACCCATATGGACGAAAAAGATCGCCTTCTTTTAGCATATCTTGAAAAAGGACTCCCCGTTACGAGTCGGCCTTTTGAAGATTTGGGTCGGAAAATGGGCATGGATAGTGCCGAGGTCCTTCTCCGGCTTCAACGGCTTAAAAAAGAAAAAGTGATCCGAGGAGTAAGCGGTTTTTTTGATGCGTCCCGCTTTGAAAATAAGAATGCCTGGGT
>CAYQTU010000072.1:0-8512 GCA_964420575.1 uncultured bacterium | reverse complement strand
CTTCATGAATTGGTAGCGGGGGCAGGATTTGAACCTGCGACCTTTGGGTTATGAGCGGCCGAAAGGTTGTTTACGGTTTTTCATGTTAGTTGATAATAATTGATTGTGTATAGGAAACATTAGAGATTTTCTTTTAGTTACTCGCTCGCTTTATTCGGTGTTGTGGCTTGTTCCGTTAGCATTCCGTTAGCACGGGAACTCCCAAAAATATTTTCATCCAATCTTGAACCCACCCCGACATTATGATTCGGCATCAAATGACTGTAGCGGTCAATAGTCGTTTGAATCGAAGCGTGACCCAATTGACTCTGGATGAATTTGAGGTTTTCATTCTGAGCAAGCAGCAGCGATGCATAAGTGTGTCGAAGATCATGGAATCTGATTTTGCGAAGTCCTGCGCGAACCAAGGTTGGATGAAACTCCCGATGGACCATATTGTCAGGATCTATAGGGTTGCCGTTTTTATTGCAAAAGACCAAATCAAAAGGACTGACCGGGCATTTTATCCGATGGATTTGAAGTGCCTTGGACAAGGTCGGTGACATATCAATGGACCGGATCGATCTCTTTGATTTCGGAGACACAAATCTCCACCGCGCCTTGTCCTTCGCTTCTTTCTCATCATGGATGAGCCAGAACAGGCCTCTTTTCACCGAAATCATGTTTCGATTCCAGTCAATGTCACCCCATTGCAGGCCAAATAACTCGCCCCGCCTCATTCCAGTCATTATCGCCGTAAGAAACATCGTACGATAAGGTTCTTCAGAATGATTAAGCAGGAGTTGAATCTCTTCAGGGTTCAAATTGTCCATTTCTCTGGTGTCCTCTTTTTCCTTTTTTATAAACCTCGTAGGATTTATCCGGTTATACCCCCAGATTTCCGCATACTTAAAAATCGTTTTGAGCAAGACAAGGAAATTATTGGCCGTCTTCCGTTTTGAACCGTTGGAAATTCTGGAGATGAAAGATTGAATGGTGCCGGGATGAATCTTAATCAGCCGGATGTCTCCAAGTGCCGGAATGATTTTGTTCTCACACATGCTTTCATAACTGCGAAAAGTTGATTCCTTCGTATGCCCCTTAGCATAATCACGAAGCCAGATCTTGATGAAATCTCGGAAGAAAATCCCATTGGGTTGCTGATAGGTCCCGTTATTAAGCTGAGTTATTCTCTCGGCCAAACGCCGTTCGGCTTCCTTCTTGGACTTTCCAACAACTTCCCACTTTCGGCGCGAACCAATCGGGTACACGATATAATATTTCGCAGCGGAACACTTACATGTCCCGCGTGTCTTGTTCCCACATATCCTACATCGCCAAATAATTGATCCTTGCGCCATACTATCCTCGTTGTTTGGGCGATATCATCTCGGAGATCGGACCCATATTCAACGATCCTTCTGGGGATATCCCGTTCCTTGCGCCTTAAAAAACGCCAAAACCTCTTCGGGATTGAAGCGCAAATACTTGCCAACCTTGAGGCAGGGAATGCTCCCGTGCATGGTTTGCTGATAAATCCATGATTTGGATACATTCAAAAAGTGTGCGATTTCTGATACGGTCAACAGCGGCTTATTCGGTACCGGCAACGCAACGGCAAGTTGTTCTTCTTGGTTTGGATAGTTGTCCATTTTGCATCTCCGATTTTCATGTTAATTTGTCTCCTTCTGTTTGGTGATGGTTGGTTTGGTTCATTGCCGCCTCAGCACACCGCCAACGGCTGAAGCTGCCTCGCTACATCTGTCCACGCCTTTCCACGCCATGAGGCCTCGCCCGCGGTCGGTGCTATTTCCGTTTCCGCTTCGGATTTTTGCCGTTGATCCGGCGTTCCAATTCCGCAACGCTCCGGTCGCGGCCTTCGTTCTTCAGGAACGCCTCGATCAGCCGCTGCGCCTGCAGCAGCCGATATTCTTCCGCTACATTTTTATCGCCCATGGTGAGTCACCTCCTTCCCAATTTTTTTCTTCGTAATGCTGATTCGGACATCTATAGAGATGGCGATGCCCGAATCTAATTTTTAATGGCTTGGTAATGGTACGGATCGCCCTTGTGACCCGTACCGGTCCTTCTGATCAGTTTCTTCTCGCAACAATGCCTTAGCACATTCTTCAGTTGAGTGTCGGATGGCTTAAAACCAATGAAGGAATCCATAATCTGCTCCTTGGTCAAACCCGGAGAAGTCATTGGAACGGTGGCAAGTACTTCTTTTTTCACTTCAGAAAATTCCGCCTGACTGGAATCCCCGTGGCTAACATATCCCTGACCGTCTTCGCTCAGTTCAATGACGCTTTCGCGTGGCGTTTCCTCAAACCGTGAGACGCTGACAATTTTCCTCTGGTTGATGTTTTGCGGCATACGCCGCAACTCCAAGGCGATATCTACCGCGCCCAGCAAGGCACCCGATCCGCGATGGGCGTTTCCTTCGTCTCCCGTATTTTTGCGGAGATGGTGCAACAGAAGAGCCACAAACTTGTACTTGAGAACGACCGCTTGTAACCGTGTAATCGCCTTCAAGACATCAGGAGCGGCGTTTTCATCCTTTATTCCCCAGAAGGCGGGAAGGGTGTCCATGATTAGAAGGGCGATGTTTTCCTTTTCAGCGGCCAATCCGATCTGGCTAATGGTATCTTCCCAATCATCAACCTGGTGTCTTTGTATGATCAGGATTTCGTCCTTGTTCAGGCCATGCGCCAGGAACCTTCTGCGAAGCAAACTCGGATTTTCTTCGGTCAAAATCAGAATTTTTTTCTTGTCGGTATCGGCAAGGGATGTCGGCAGAGAAAGAAAGTCCGTGCCATCTACCAGGGCGCGCAGAAGGTAGGTCAAGAGCGTTGTCTTGCCTACCTTCGGCAGGCCAGACAGGAGAACCATAAAACCAAATGGCAGGTATCCTTGCCATAACCAGATTATGTCCTCCGTTTCCTGTTCTCCCAGGAACTTGGCCGTAATCCATTTGGGCATACACACATTCTTATGGATGCCCGAATCGAATTCCTCCACCGGATATCGCATCATGGATCGGGAAATGGATGCCACCTCGTTCGGTGGCAAGGGCGGATTGCAAGAAACCGCATTAACTGCCAGCAGAGCTTTTTCGATGCTCTCTTGCCCAAGTCCTCTATTCCGAAGGTAACCGCCGATGCTGGTGAGGGTGGTTTGCCTTCTGCCTCTCGGAATCACCCCGCCGGCTGATAATCCCTTAGTGGAGTCCGGAGGATTTTCTTTCTGCTTATTCACAAAGACTAAGAGTTTTTCGGCAATTTTTGGCACATCGCTCGTCCTGAACGGTGCAATGTCACTCAAGACCTTATAACCAAAGGAAGGCGGACAAACGATATAAGATCCCGCCGCCTTGTAATCTCCAACATCCGGCAGCGGTTTTGATTTCGGATCTGGACTCATATCAACAAAGTACAAATGTAATCCACCGCTAGGGGTTTCTACCGTCCGTGTTTTTTTGATGAATCCGCTGTTCTTAAACCTACGCGCGATTTCTAGATTATCGATATCAATGATGGTCAACCCTCCGCTCACTTTGCCGCACACAATCGCAACATCTGCGTTTGGGTAACGCGACCACCACGATTCAACTTGAGCTTTGGTAGGCCGATGTTCTTGAAACTCCTTCCATGAAAACAACGATCTTTTATTCCGAACCGGTATTACCGAATACCCTTCTCGCAAAAGCTGAAGTGCTTGTTTTTTCTTGGAATTGCATCGCTTCATTTTTTCACCCTTCCGTTTTTGAAATGAAATAGCCACCGCCTCATTTGAGACGGTGGCTATTTTAGGTGTGTTAAAAGTGATGTAAATCCGAGTGAACCGGGGTCCCCCACAAAATCGCGTGTTATTTCATCCGCGGTATCTTCTTCCTGGGTTTCCCATCGATTAACATCTCCGCGATCTCGTAATAATTCTCGATTCTTCTTCTCGCGGCCGACCTGGTTTCCTTGAGTTTTCGCTTTTTGTCGGCAATATCCGCCAGACTAAGCTTGCCGTAGTTGTGTTTTTCGTAAACCTCAAAACACTCCCCCCAACGGGCCGCATAAACCGCTGGTCGCACGCTTTTCGTGTAACTATAAAACTCATTCACTTTGTTGAACACTGCGGACACCTTTTCCAATACTTCTTCTTTGTGAGCCAAAGCATTAAAAGATATTTGCACATCAGGTTCCAGTTCAAGCAGAACCTTGAAATCAAAGTTTAATGCTTTAAGTTCCTTCTTCAATCGTGATTGAGGCGTAGAAAAAATCGGAGGGAGTTTCACCGTCACGGGATGCACAGAAACCCCAAGCTTGTGATAATACAAAAAAGGGGGGATGGAACGCCTTTGATGCTTGTACGCTGCCCTTATCGTTTGTGCGTATGCGGCGGCATAGGTTGGGATCGCATAAGGGAGCGGCAACAACATCGCCCAGTCTTCCACCGCTTGATCGCTGGATTTTTTCCCCGGCATAATTGCCCAAATTGGTCTGCCTTTTAATTTTCTTTGGAGAGCATCATATTTTTTCCGATTTTCCAACCTCAGTCGAGACGCTTGCCACCGCGCTTCTACGAGATTCTCTAAATCCTTATGATGCTGCTCCTTGGTCTTCCTTGCCATTCGCCCTCCTTACCTTCATATCAATCTGTACCCTTTTTATATCGCCAAATCTCCCGATATCATGAATGTTTTCCGCCTCGGATTTAATCACGCGGCGGTAACGGATCGAGAAACGCTTGGTTGCATGCGGTAGCTGTTTACTGCCGATTATGGACTGCCGACAAAAAATATCTGCTTTTACCCTATAAAAGCGAAATTTATTGAGTTATTTAAGAGGTAAACGGACAAAGCGGGAGTGTGACCTTAGGTGATTTTTGTGCTGTTTTCCCTCTAAAGGATGATTGGAAGGGGTTCAAGCGACTTATGACGCGTGAGTATTTATGTGGTTGGGATGTCTTTGCGGTCGAGTTCAGGGACGGGTCTGATGTCAGGCGGTTCTTGCATGGTCTGACTTATTCATTTCGGAACCGGTCTTGTTGGGGTGTGGCTCGCTATACCGGAATCGATGTGCTGATCAAAGGCCAGATGCCACGCTACCTGTTCGCGTGTCTGTTGGTCAAATCGGCTGGCTGATCGTTATTTATATTATCGCTTCTGAGTTGATTGCCAAGGGGAGAGTCCGAAGATATTCGTCCTTCTGCCGGTCAGTCAGCTTGTCAGTCGGCATGGAGTTCTGTTTATTCGTGAACTGGATGAACTTCGGAAAACCTGGAAAGCTTTTCCTGTCCATCACCAAGTTGTAGTCCTTGATCTGATATGGCGCGTAAACCCAAAAAGAGTGAACCCTCCCATCTGAACATTCAAGCTGTGCCAACTGCATCATTAACAATTCCAGCTTTCCATCCCCATCAAGGTCTACGAAATCTCGCCCCTCAAAATAAAATGACAGGAATTGCAACTGCCGGAACTTACCCGAAGCGATCTGAAAGTAAATGATCACGGTTTTATAAAATGAACCCAGGCCGCTACCGTACCAACTTGGACTTATTACGATATCTGAGAGTCCATCGTGATTCAGATCCGTGTAGTATATTTCTCCCAAAAAATCCGCCCATTCTCCGTCCGGCAACTTGGTTTTCTTAACCAGATTGTTTTTATACCGGATTTCGATCGTGCTGGATTCCGGCATCTTGGTCACCCAAGAAATGGTGAGATCGTTATCCGTGAATCTTCCTGCTTCACGCGGTTTGTTAATGGGTACTGCCTGAAGCATGCGATCCTTCCAATCATCAACATCAAAAGGCGGGTACTTAGCATTAAACGCGTTCCCGTTTGACCAGAAACAAAGCAAGAGCGCAACCAGCAAGACCAGTTGCTTCATCGGACCCCAACAATCTTCAAAACGACCCGGATGGATGCCATACCCATACTTGTCAGATCGGGATCGACAAACGGTGACCTTTTGATTTCTTGAATGAAGTCCGTCTTGAGGAATGGAAAGCGGATCTCCAGCCGATGATCTTCAAACTCAAGCTTCTGCCGATCAAACTCTTTCAGCCATTTTTCCACACGGTTCCGCTCATCTTTTCTAGATATTTCAGTCTCTTTTTTCAAAACCTGTAAAAGCCGGACATGTTCAATGAGACTCTTACTCGCTTTGTTAGGAGTGAATGAACCCGGGGAACTAACGGCTATTGACTGGGCATTGATGGAATCGAGCGGGATTTGTTGTCCAGTCGAGCAACTGAGAACAGCGTAGGAATTTTTAAGGTATTCTCTGAGTCCGGGATCTTGGAAGCTTTGCTTGAAGTCCGCCCAGACCTTTTTACAACGCTCACCGTGAGCCAAGAAGGTATCGTAATCCATATGAGCGCGAATTGTAGCGCGCTCAACAACGACCGGCCAAGGTCTGTCGAAAAAACAGCGTTAAAGAAGTCCTTGCGACCTCAAAACGCTTTCTAAAATGGATCGAGCGGTTTTCCCTGACGGATTTTCGCCGCCGGTAATATTGCACGCAAACACATATGTCGTACCGCCGTGTTCCACAAAGCCAACGAACCATCCGGCATTTGTACAGGAACCGGTCTTGCCATAAAGCGTTCCCTTATCGGTCTGGAGGACATTCATGACATCTTTAAGTATCGCAACATTCTTTTTCGAGAATGGCAATTTTCCATCAAGTAGTTTGTTCAAGAGCGCAACCTGTTCATCCGCACTAATCTTAATGGATGCAGCGTCCTTTGGGTTCAACCAAAAGACATCGATTCCCGCTGAGATATCTTTCGTTCCATAATCGATTTCATCGATGTACTTTTTCATTCGCTCAGAGCCGATCTGGCGAGCCAAAATTTGGTAAGCTGGTACGGCTGACACACGAAATGCTTCACGAAGCGTCAAGTCCTGATTCCATCCATCGATGTCACGATGAACTGCATCCCATTTATACCATGGTGCATCTGGACCTTTGATCAAGCCAAGTTCCAGACCAATGAGGGTATTGTAGATTTTGAAAGTGGAACATGGCGATAAAAGCCGTTTACTGACTTCGGGATCAGGATTGATGACTTCGCCGGAGGCGCGGTTGTAAATCACAAGTGCTGTACTGTACTCTTGAAAGAGGTCCTTGCTGATCTCTTGGGCATTCAGGGAATTGGGCATAACCAAAATGGATAAGAATAATAAAAATAATTTCACGCTACGCATTCTCTTTTCCGCCACGCGCCCAAATTAAAGCCGCTATCCACCCGACCCCCGTGTTACCAAGGAAAAGATTCAACATCATTATCCAAAATTTCTGTGGATGGTTGCGGTTGTAAGCCGTGAAAGTGGGAAGCATGTAAACATAAAATCCAACGACAATGATGATCAAAACGAATATCAAAAGAAAAACATCCACCGCCACTTCGTTGCTGGCAATTTCATCCATCCGGTCATCAACTATCTCGCCGTTCATGTAGAAGTGGCGATAAGGCAGCGACCAACATCTAAAAACCGTTCCTGGGTTCTGGCGTGAATAATCCTTGCATTGACCATCGGTAAGGTAAACCGCTTCCTTGTATTCAACGGAGTATTGCGGGTCTTTCTTCGATGTGTATGTACCGGCGTTGCATTGACCTGCCCCAACACCCAGGAAAAGCAGTAGGACTATGAATAGCTTTGTGTAATCCATCATGGTCGGATTATATCGCCGTTGAATGAAAACGGAAAGGCACTTACTTGGCTTGGAACCGGCGAGCAAACAATCTAATGATTGAATGGTTTGGATTTCAAGTCTTTCCCGAAGGGGCGATCAAGACAAGTTTTACCCCCGGGGATATTTTGGTATTAAAACCTGCTTCGCCTCTGGCTTTTTCTCTCTAGGACAGCTAAAATACGGCTCATTATGAGGAAATCGTAACTTATGCCACCAGAAGCATTTTCAAGAATCCTGATCGATAAAGCACTTGAAACATCCGGTTGGGATCTCACCAAGCAAGTCCGATTTGAATTATCCAGCAGCAGCGGCAGAGCCGATTATGTTTTGATGGGCAAATACGGTCCTCTTTGCGTGATCGAAGCCAAATCCGAGGATCGCGATCCGTACGATGCCAAAGAACAGGCGCGCGGTTACGCGGAGAACATGAAAACGCCGTTCATCATCCTATCAAACGGCAAAGAACACTGGTTCTGGAATTACACGCGCAAAGATCAAGACGCATATCGCATCGAGCGGATGCCTTCCCTTGAAGATCTGGAACGACTGCGCCTCAAAAACCTCCAACCTCCGCGCCCTTTGATGAGTGAAGTGGTTACCCCCGAATATCTCCGTCCTTTTAAGTCCGATATGACACTGCACGGGTATCAAGTCAAAGCGTTGGATGTGATCTGCAAACTTTACGATGATGAAAAACGCCGGAAATTCCTTCTTGAGATGGCCACAGGAACCGGGAAAACGCTTCAATGCGCGACTTTGATCCGCCGGTTCCTGACAACCCGCAATGCCGAACGCGTCCTCTTTATCGTGGATCGCATCGAACTCGCCAAACAGAC
>CAYQTU010000071.1:0-8531 GCA_964420575.1 uncultured bacterium | reverse complement strand
CTTCCTTCTGTTTCTTCTTGGCTTCTTTTTCGGCTTCTTGTTGTTTCTTCTTAGCTGCTTTTTCGGCTTCTTTCTGCTTCTTCTTGGCTTCTTTTTCGGCTTCTTGTTGTTTCTTCTTGGCTTCTTTTTCGGTTTTGAGTTTCTCTTTTTCAGCAGCTTGCTTTGATTTTTCAACTTGCGCCTTGTCTAAACCTGGAGGCTGATCCCCTTTCCAGCCTTTCTTTAAACCTTTGGTCCATCCTGAAGGGTTGTTATCTTCCGCATACACGGTTAACCCTGTCACAAAAAAGCAAAGGACCAATAAGCTAAGCCCTGTGATCTTTAAAAGATTCTTTTTCATAGTTCCATCTCCTTTTGGATCGTTCTACTTTATTCGCCTTTCACTCATCCTCTTCATGATCTTTATACAAAATTCCCGGCTTTGAATGAAAGCCCGGTATCCGTCACTTGCGGTAAAAGGCCAAATTTTTCCCTCAGAAGCTTTCCTAAACCTTCGAGCTTCTTAAGTCTAGTATGATAATCCGAAAAACACTCGCGGTCCGTATTTGCTTTTTCCAAAACAGGCTTTAGGATTTCCATTTCCTCATGGATCTTATCGAGATCCTGCTGAACCATTTGCTGCATTCGTTCCATCCAGGATTTATTGTCGTGATCCAAGCCAAAATCGCGTATCTCCAGCAATGTCTCTTTATAAAATTCCAGCGCCGTCGCTTTTTGACTCGCTTGATAATACTCGTTTTGAGTTAGTTTTTTGTATTCTTTTTTATAAAGATCCATCAAGAGGTCCATCTGTCCCCAATCCGGCATAAGCTATCCCTCCTCGGTCAATTATCCTAAACCTCGTGATTGGTAAATCCGTATAAATGTGTCGACAGATCGATCGTACGTCCTTTCGATGTCATTCGGGAAAAAACAGGCTGGAACTTCATTTTGTTTTAGATGATAGGAAAGGCACTCACAACAAAGCCCTTTACGAGGGCATGGCTCATAGCTGCAATTACATCGTTGCTGATTTGTACTAAGCTTGCATTCTTTTGCCATGCGTTGCCCCATTCACAAACTTGAACTTTCTAAAAAATGGTCGGGGCGATTGGATTTGAACCAACGGCCTCTCGGTCCCGAACCGAGCGCACTACCAAGCTGTGCTACGCCCCGACTTCAAGTCCTTTATTCACATAAACCGTCGGGACTGCTAGGCGGCCCCGATAATAAAGCAGGCGGATTATATCATCGTCTGAATTGGGATTCAATCTATGGACGTTTCTTTCATTGCCTTTAAAAACTATTGTGCCAAAGCTAAGTCAGCCGCCGAGGCGTCACTCTCAGCCGTAGGGAAATTCCGCGCAGTGGCTATCTTCCCTGTCAGAAGAGCAGCTTCCATAACCTCTTTAAAAACAGGCGCAGCAACCGTACCCCCGTAATAGAGGGGCTTAGGCTCGTCCAGCACAACGGTCATGACATACCGGGGATTATCCGAAGGCGCAAATCCAATAAACGAGGACATAAAAGCATTATGCGAATACCCTTTGCCCCCCGGAAGGATTTTCTGTCCCGTTCCGGTTTTTCCACCAACTGGAATCCCCGGGATCTTTGCCTTGGTTCCGGTTCCTTCATCAACAACACGGGTTAAAATTTGCCTCATCATGGCAGCCGTCTCCGGCCGGATAACCGTTTTTTTCACGGTGGGTTTTTTCACTTTCAGCACAACCCCGGCAGGGTCTTCGACTCTCGAAATAATATAAGGTTTTACTAAATGCCCTCCGTTAGCAATGACCGCAATGGCCGCAGTCATCTGGATTGCAGTCACCATGACTTCTTGACCCATAGGGATATTATAGGGAGACGTTTTCGACCATTGTGCGGGGGGACGGGTAAAACCCGGAGCTTCACCAGCAAGATCGATCCCGGTCAATCCCCCAAAACCGAAGTTCTTGATATATTCTTGCAGTTTTTCAGGCGTTAATTTTTTAGCTATTTTGACCGTTCCGATATTGCTGGATTTCACAATGACCTGCCACACAGGAATGGTCCCGTAAGGGTGGACGTCATGGAGAACCTTTAGCCCCCAATTCCATTTCCCATTTTCGCAATTAATCAAAGTCTCCGGAGTCACTACGCCTTCATTCAAAGCTCCGCTCGCAGCAACAATCTTAAAAACCGAACCTGGCTCGTACATATCTGTAATAGCTCGATTACGTCGAGTATCCGGAACAGAACCGTGATAATGAGTCGGATCAAAGGCCGGACGGTTAGCTATGGCCAGGATCTCACCCGTATACGGATCCATGACAATAGCCCATCCAGCTTTTGCTTTCCACTGTTTGAAGGCCTGATCTAAAGCTCGTTCGGTTAAATACTGGAGATGCTGATCAATCGTGAGAACAATCTTATTACCATCAATAGCCGGAAGATTCTTTTCTTCTAGGGCTTTGATCTCGCGACCGAGAGCATCACGTTTAGTGATCCGTTTCCCGGGACGCCCACGCAAATCAGCATCCATGTAACGCTCAATCCCTTCCAACCCCTCATTATCCACATTTGAAAAACCGATTACATGCGCCAGCATGCTGCCCTCCGGGTAAAAACGTTTGGATTCTTCGAGGATCCCCAAGCCCGGATTTTTCAGTTTTTTGATTTCTTCTGCTTCTTCCATATTGGTTCTTCGCTTCAACCAAACAAAAGCTTTGTCCTTGCTTAATTTTGCTTCAACCCCTTTACGGTCTAATTTGAGGATCAAGGCTACTTCTTTTGCCACCTTGGCCTTGTCTTCCTTGGGGATTACCCGGGGAATCGCGTAGATCGATGGGGTTTTGAGATTGGTAACGAATTCCTTGCCTTCCCGGTCAGTGATGAGCCCCCGCATCGGGGGGACAATGATCGTAAGATCATGCTGCAAATGCGCCACTTCCCTCAGCGAAGGACGATGAAAAAAACTAAGTTGAATAATTTGATAAACGATTAAGCCGAAAAGGACAAAAAGAACACTATAGAGGAACCAAAATCTTCGCGGCGAAAGTAACGCTCGCATTGGTTATGAAGGAGTTTCAGTTTTAGCCTGTGCCGTTTGGATCCATCGCCCCACAAAGCTGGCTAAAGCAGATGTAAACGAAGGGGTTGCTTTGGGTTGGTTCACAGTGACCCTGGACGCGACCGTTGGCGGGATTTCAAAAAGTTCAACTTTATTAGGTAGCCCTAAATTCAAATCATGCTTTTTCATCCGTTCTTCAAGGAACTGCGGTGCTTTCAGTTGATCAACCTTGAATTGAAGCTGACGCAGCTGTTCTTGCTTTTCGTTAAAAACCCGGGAACGGTTATGGATCTCGAATGAAACAACAAAAGCGGCAATTTGTAAGTGCACATAAAAAAGCGCCAAGCACATCAAGCCGCTAATGATGACAAGTATTTTTCCGCTCCCCTTCATGATATCCTCGTAATAACGCGCAATTTAGCGCTTCGAGCCCTTGGGTTATTCAAAATCTCTTCACGCGAAGGAATCACGGGCTTTTTAAAAACCAGCTGCCCGCATTTTTCTTGGACATATTTCCGAAATTCTTGTTTAACAATCCGATCCTCGAGCGAATGAAAACTTATAATACCAAATCTCCCGCCAAGTGCCAAACACTTCCATACCGAGACGATCCCATCACGCAAGGCCGCAAGCTCATCATTAACCACAATTCGGAGTGCCTGAAAAATTTTTGTCGCGGGATGACGTTTGGCCCACTGAGGACGGTGCCCTTTTTTAAACCGCAGAGAGTAAGGAAGCGAAGCTTCAATCACACCCACTAAGTCATTAACGGTCTTGACAGGGGTCTGGTACCGCGCTTTCACAATCGCATGCGCGAATCGAGCAGCATGTCTTTCGTTCCCATAATCTTGAAAAAGTCGGGTCAATTCTGTTTCCGACATCTGCTGCAGCAGCTCTGAAGCCTTCAAACCAATCTCTGGATTCATTCGCATATCAAGCTCTCCTTGACTTTGAAAACTGAACCCACGCTGAACATCAGCTAACTGATCTGACGAAATCCCGACATCTAATATGACGGCATCTACATTTGAAATATTTAATTTTTCTAAAATTTTATCAAAATATCGAAAATTTTCATGATGTACGGTCACTTGCGGATCCCCTGAAAAAAGCTCCCTGCATCGCATAACAGCCTTAGGATCCTGATCCAGCCCAATCAATCGTCCCGTCGGTCCAATCCGTTCAAGGATCGCACGTGCATGCCCCCCACCCCCCAGAGTACCATCCACAACAACAGCTCCGGGCCTTAGCGCAAGAGCATCTAAAATTTCTTGTAAAAGAACGGGTTTATGATACAAAACTGCGAATAGCCTCTTCTTCGGATGAATAAGCTTCCATCAAACCATTAACGCCGATCATACGAAATGTTTTCTCGACCTCGGGACGTAGATTGCACAGCTTAATATCCCCTTTTTGTTCTCGGATTTTTCTCAATCGATCGACCAAAATCCCCACCCCTGCAAGTTCAACATGTCGTGTTTGCTTAAGATCAAGCAATAACTTCTTGTGGTTTTTATTAAGCAAACGGTTCATGCGGCTTTTCATTTTAATCATTTCAGAAGCATTTAAGCTACCAGCAAAGCGTAAAACATCCACTCCGATTTTTGTTCGAGCGTGATAGACCATGCATCCCTCCTTTCTATTCAGTGGTTAACTTTTCGGCTAAATCTTCAAATCGACTTTTATTGTTATTGAAAAAGTCTTGCCATTTCTCTTTCGCCCAGATCTCAATACGGCTCGAGACCCCGACGATAACAACATCCGCTTTAATCCCTGCATAATTTTTTAAATAATCAGGGATTAAGATCCTTCCCTGTTTATCACAGACCACTTCGCTAGCCCCTGAAAAGAAAAGGCGGTTGAATGTCCGGGATTCCGCTTTGGTAAAAGACATATCACGGAATTTTTTTTCTTCCGCTTTCCAGGTTTCTTCCGTAAAAACGAACAAGCATTGATCCAGACCCCGGGTAATAAAGAATCTTTCGACATAGCGTTCTTTAAAGATTTCCCGGAACTTTGCCGGAATCATCACCCTACTTTTATTATCAACAACATGTTCGTATTCGCCGTAAAACATGGGTTCTTCACCTCAATCTCTTTACCACTATTCCCCACTTTTCACCACTTTATTATCGACAGAAGTATATTCTTCCCTAAGACCTGTGTCAACATTATTTTTGAAATTTGGGAAAGCGCTCTTGGAAGCGGGTATGGGACTACCATTTCCTCTCTACAGACCAAGAGCAAAGAGAATAATCAGGTGTGACGGATTGCCCGTAGGGTCAGGGGACTTGAAGATCAGTTATTTTCGAAGTAGAGGATGCGAGAACAATTTTCGCAGGTGATGATATTCTCTCCGAGGCGAATATCATTAATCAATTGAGGCCTAAGTTGCATTTGGCAAGCGCTACAAACCTCACCGTGCACTAAAGCAAGAGCTAAACCTTGTTTTTTAGCAACGATCCGGTTGTAAAGATCAGCAACTTCCGCAGGTAGTTGCGCAACCGCATCCTTACGGGCCTGGATAAGTTCGTCGAGTCTGGCTTTTAATTTCTTTTCTTCTTCGCCTAATTCTTTGTCTTTATCCTGATAGCTTTTAGAAATAGATGAGAACTTTTCATTTTCTTTGCGAAGCTCTTCTTTCGCCGCTTCCACTTCATCCAAAACGTGGATAATCTCTTCTTCTAGAAGAGAGTTGTCCGCCTTCAGTGAAGCGATCTCCTGTTGAAGCGCGCTATATTCTTTGTTTGTTTTGACCTGAGATAACTGTCCGTCCAGTTTCTTCACTTGGCCTTCTTTTTGGGACAACTCAAGCTCTTTTTCCTTTAACTTAACTTGAATATTCTTGAGCGTTTTCTCAAGGTCATTTAAATGAGTTTTTTCAGATTCTAGCTCGACCTTAAGATGAGCCCGCCGTTCGGGGATCTCACTGACAACGATCTTGGCGTGATAGATCTCGCTGTCAAGCTGCTGAGCTCTCTTGAGGGTTTCAATATTTTGAACAATGGGGTTAGTTGCCATAGAGGTGAATTATAGAAGAGATAGCATTCACCATCAAGGGAGAAAATCATTGCACTAAAAACCGACTACAGAGAAGCTCGTTTAAGCTCTAACCCTAATTCAGCCAAATCGGCTATTTCTTCCCGGCTCAATCGGGCATTGCGGAAAAATGTTGCTGCGGACGGCATACCTGAAGCAGAAGTTTCTGTTCTTTGAGGCGCAACGATTGCATCCACCGCTGCAGGGAGCCATTTTTGGATTCGAACTGCAGGCAGCATAGGCTCAGCCCCCTGAAGATGCTTATATTCAAAAAAACAGGTCCGGTTCTCAACTTCGCTTATTTTAAGGATCTTAGCCCTTTCTAAGGCCGGGTAAAATAAATACAGCTGAGATCCGACAGGCATTAAAATCTTCAATCGTTGAATTTCATTTTTAAGGTCACAAAAATCATAATCCGCCATCGGCTGATAAAAAACACGCACCCAGAATTGGGCTTCTCGGCTTTTAAACAAAAAAGGGGCGCCCTCCGATTCTTCAAGAAAGTCCACGCCCGGATGGAGTCTTTTTACGGATTCCCGGATTGCGACAAATATTCGCAGGTTCAATTCCCTATTCTTATTAATCATTCCTCTCTCAACCTCGCTTCACAGAGCAACTCTTCTTCTGCCGATTCAATCCAAGAAGCTAGTGCGACCTTTTCGAGGGATATTCTTTTCCCCTTCCCTTCTTCAAGCAATTGATTCAAATCAAGCCGATTTGACAAACAACCTTCAGGATTCGACAAGCAAAGCCATCCTAACCAGCCTAAATGAATTCCTAATTGTTTTGAGACAAAACCAGCAAACCGTTCATAAAGGAAAGCGTCTGAAAAATCCTCTTGGGGAAGCCCTTCAAAAGCAACATAGAACTCAAGCTGGGGATTAAAGACCATAGCCGCCTTCATAAGCCTATACCCTTCCGTTAGTGAATCAATATTCGGCTGCAGTAAAAGGATCCATTTATCCAAAAGGCAAACTGTTCCTTCAAAATGCGATAATTGAGAATATTCAAAATCCAAGAAAATATCACGGTCTTTTACGGAAGCATCCCCCCGCGGGAGGGACGAGGCTTCAAAGAAACCGCACATCTCGTCCCAATAGAGCCAGTGTCGTCTCAAATGGCTGCCAAAGGGTTCGCTTGACTTAGAGCTAAGATTTGAAGAATGATCGGTCTCGCAATATGAAGACAGCGTCACAAGGGAGCAAGGGCGCCCTGAATTTTCAAGCTGTGCGGCAAAAAAGCCATTGAGGAATAAAGAATCACCATGAAATTGAGGCCGTGTGACACTGAAAATCCTTAATTCCAGATCACCCTTCGGCGGAAGGATCTCTGGTTTTTGAAGATCCGAGAATAGAGGTGAAATATCTTTCAACCCTCGAACCAATTTCCTTGAAATCTCCATAAATTAAGCAAGCTCCAAATAGGAATCTATTCCGCCATAAGCGTTTTGCTTTTGAGTGGGTTGGTTAGGATCAATCTGCCATTCCCCATCAACAATGAATTTATAGCGAAACGTTTTTTGATCCGTCCGAACAATTCTCTGCCATAGCCCCTCGTCATTACGCCGAATCAAAGGTTCAGGGATCCAATGATTAAAATCACCGGCGATCTCAACGGAAGAAGAGGTTTTGCTGAAAAATTGAAAAAGGATTCCATCAGAAACCTGACGAGGGCCATAGTGATTTTTCAGAACCTGCTCCCAGCCCAATTCTTTCTCTGGTAATTTACGGTGCCAATCACGTTCTAAATACTCAACGGTTAAATTCAAATAGTCCTGGAATGCCGGTGATTGCGGCGCATGTTGAACAATGCTTTGCCCGGCAGCTGCCGCTTCTTTTAAAGCAACATTTTCATGAATGATAGTGGTAAAAAGACGGCTCTGAAAATGTGCTTTAACCTCATCATAAACTTCTTGAGCAAAATGAGTTTCGGAATTAAAGATCGTTAAAAGAGCATGGACTACTAACGATGTCTCGCGGCTTCGGTTGACCACTTGAATAGTCTCTGAAATTTTCCCAAGCCCATGCAAAGAAAAGAAGGAAGGTTCAACAGGGATAAGAATTTCATCGGCCGCATTCAGGGCGTTCCAAGTTAAAATGCCGAGGTTTGGGGGACAATCCAGAATAACAAAATCATATGACCGATGTTCTAGAGTAAGTCGAGAGAGAAGCGTCTTAAGCTTTAAATGATAATTTGGCATAAAACCAAATTCTTCTTCAAGGGCATTTAAGGTCGAATTGGAAGGGATCAAATCAAAATCTGGCTGTATATTACAGATCGTTTTAGAAATCAAAGGCGTCATCCCCTGCAAAGGGCTAATAAGATCATACAGCGTTGAAATCCCTTTATTCGCCTTGACCCCTAGCCCGCAGGTTGAATGTCCTTGGGGATCCATGTCGATTAGAAGTACCGATTTTTGGAGAAATTGCAGACAAGCTGAAAAATTAATGCTGGTTGTAGTCTT
>CAYQTU010000070.1:0-8563 GCA_964420575.1 uncultured bacterium | reverse complement strand
GAGTGGGAGGGAGCGGAAGCGGGAATAATTTTAATTATAATAAACCTGCAGCAAAGCCTGCCGCCAATCAAGAACAGGTTGCTGCGCAAACGGATCCGCAGACCAAGACCGAAACTGCAACGGTTGCCGATTCGACCCAAACTCCACAAGCTGTCCCAGGAACCTCTCCCGCCCCTTCAACTTCGGATCCTGCGCCAAAATTCCCTTTGAATTTTCCTTGGATCCCCGTAGTTATCGGTTTTTCGATTTTCATGATCGCGATGCTGTTTTTCTGGTCCTGGCTGAATGCTCGCTTTAACTTTATTCTTTTGGATGTCATGACCGGAGGGGACGCCAGCGTTAGCGGGAATATCGCGATCCTGGAATCTTTTAAACATCACCAGGAACAGGGGAATTCCTACTTTTGGTGGTCAATGGGATTTTTTGGGATTGTTCTTGCCGCATTTGGTTTGTTCGGGTTTTTAGGGTTTTTAGTTTTTCTTTTAGGAAAAACAAATGTTCTGCTGGCCATTCTGGCGGGGATTGTGCTAGCGATCGCGTTTATGGTCGCTTTGTTCTGGATCTGGGTGATCGGAGCTGTGGTTTCAGATTTTGTTCTGCCGATCATGTACCAAGATAAAATTAAGACCATGGAAGCCTGCAGAAGATTTTTAGAACTCAAAACTCAAGGGCTTGGTTCTGTGGTTAAGTACCTATTGATCCTCTTGGGATTGGGTATTCTTGCGGGGATCCTTCAGATGTTGGTTGGTCTAGTGATCCTATTGATCGCTTTTGTCATCGGCTTCGCTTTTTTTCTTGTGGGTTGGCTTTTGGTATCAGTCGCAGCTTTTCTGAAACCGGTTCTTTTCATTGTCGGCATCATCCTGGCTATCCCGGGGATTGTTGCCGTTGCGATCTTAGGGGGAATGGCAACGCTCCCAATCCCTGTTTTTTTTAAGGCTTTTGCCTTAAGCTATTTAACACGGCTTATCCCTCAATATGATCTTTTAAATTTTTTAAAAGAGCGGGCTGAACCTGCGGCACTGTAATTTGGGTTTTTAAAAGGGATATGTTAAGCTTCTAATAAAGGGCAGGGGAATTTATGAAACGCAAAAAAAAGGTTAAAGGCAAGAAAACCGAAAAATCTAAGATCACGGGATCCTTAAAAGAGACTTTGTCGCTTTATTCGAAGCTTGCCGAACTTAAAAAAGAACTTACTGAAATTTCAAGTATGGGAACTCAGACCGAAGACCGTCTGACCGATCTCGAGATCCATATTAACCTTCTAACTCGTTTGTTAACAACGCTTTGTGTCGAGAAATTTGGCATACGAGTAGGAGTCCTTAAACGCCTTATTAAACGAATTGAAACAGAAGCTGTCCGGGATTCTCAGATCATGGAGCTTGAATCCCTCTACAATCTTGCCCCAAAACAGAACAAAAAAACCCCCGCTTCTCCTTCCAAGCCGAAAGAAGATCCTTGGGATCAAATTTCTTAACCTCTTCTAAGATATAAGCTTACAAGAATTTAAATACGTCCGATAAAACTTAACGTTTACAACCCCATTGATTTTGTTTAGAATCCTGTCTTATTTTTAGCCCGACTTAAAGCAGCTCAATAGGGAGGATTTGTGGCAAAAAAGAAAAGCCCCACTAAGACCAATAAGACTATAAAAGGGCCTCAGAATTTAGTTATTGTCGAGTCCCCAGCCAAAGCGAAGACCATCAATAAGTTTTTGGGTAAAGATTATCAGGTCGTTGCTTCGATGGGGCATGTTCGCGATCTTCCTAAAAGCCGGATGGGCGTTGATTTAGAGCATGATTTCCAGCCGGAATACATCATCATGCGCAAAGCGTTGAAAACTGTTAAACAGCTCAAAAAAGACGCTGAAGATAAAGCGGCTGTTTATGTTGCTCCCGACCCCGACCGCGAAGGGGAAGCGATCAGTTGGCACCTGGCTTACATTTTCAATGAACTAGAAAATGCTCCCAAAATCCATCGGGTAGAATTCCACGAGATCACTAAAGAAGCTGTTTTGAAGGCTTTCCAGCATCCTCGTGAAATTGACACCCATCTTGTGAATGCCCAACAAGCCCGCAGGATCTTAGACCGCATTGTCGGCTATCAGCTTAGTCCGCTCCTATGGCGCAAAGTCGGAAAAGGATTGAGCGCTGGGCGCGTCCAATCCGTCGCGCTCCGCTTTATCGTAGATCGGGAGCGTGAGATCCGTAAATTTGTTCCCCAAGAATATTGGACCCTCGAAGCGAAATTATCTCCTTCATCAGGGGCTCAGCAGAATAAGATCTTTTTATCAAAGCTTGACCGTATCGGGGATGAGAAGCCCGACCTTAAAAATCAAGAGCAGACCGAGAAGATCAAGCAAGAGATTCAAGGGCTTTCCTTCCGGGTCTTTAGCGTTGAAAAAACCGAGAAAAAAAGAAAACCCCAAGCCCCGTATACGACCAGCAAACTCCAACAAGAAGCTTACAACCGTTTAGGGTTTTCGGCGGCTAACACGATGCGCATCGCGCAGCGTCTTTATGAGGGCGTAGAGCTTGGCGAAGAAGGCAGCGTGGGATTGATCACCTATATGCGTACGGATTCAGTGAATATCGCGCCTTCAGCCCAGCAAGAAGCCGCGCAGTTCGTTCGCGAAAAATTCGGCAAAGAGTATCTTCCGGAACAACCGCCGGTTTATAAATCCCGAAAAGGCGCACAAGAAGCTCATGAAGCTATCCGTCCCACTTCGGTTCCCCGAACCCCGGACTCCCTGAAAGCCTATCTGGAGGCGGATGAACTGAAACTTTATGAACTGATCTGGCGTAAATTCCTGGCTTCCCAAATGGTCCCGGCGATCGATGAATATATTGCCATCTTGATCCTTGCCGGAGAAAAATACTTTTTCAAAACGACCGGGAAACGCAACCTTTTCCCAGGATTCACGGCCGCAATGAATGATCTCGCGAAACAGGAGGCCGAGAAGGAAAACGGGAAAGAAGGCGAAGAAGCCGAGGAGGTCCCTTTTGGGGATGATCTCCCGGAACTGAAGGCCGGTGAACCGATCAGACTGCATGAGCTCTTGGGTTCCCAGCATTTTACCAAAGCTCCGCCTCGGTTTAACGATGCCAGCCTTATCAAACTTTTGGAAGAGAAAGGGATCGGCCGTCCGAGCACTTATGCCCCAACGATCTCTACGATCCTAGACCGGGATTATGCAGAGCGTAATGGTGGAGCCCTTATGCCGACCGAACTCGGTGAGACGGTCGTGGACCTGCTTGTCCAGCATTTCCCCAAGATTCTTGAAACGGAATTTACAGCACTTATGGAAGATGAATTGGATGAAATTGAAGAAGGAAAGCGGGAATGGGTCGGCGTTTTGAAGGATTTTTACGGGCCTTTTAGTGAACTTCTGGACCGGGCTAAAGTGGAAATGAAAGATATGCGGCCGGAGCCCGTTTTGACGGAATATAAATGTGATG
Organism: uncultured bacterium; assembly: GCA_964420575.1. Taxonomy (GTDB): domain Bacteria; phylum Omnitrophota; class Omnitrophia; order Omnitrophales; family Aquincolibacteriaceae; genus CAYQTU01. The sequence goes on along the minus strand of CAYQTU010000070.1, from coordinate 5,105 downwards.
TTTGCGGAAAACCGCTCTTGATCAAATGGGGGCGATTTGGAAAGTTTTTGGCCTGTTCGGGTTTCCCGGAATGCAAATATACACGGTCCATCCCCACGGGTTTTTTCTGCCCGGAGCCCGGGTGCGGCGGGGAGCTGGTCCGGCGTAAACCGAAAGGACGCCGTTCTTTCTACGGCTGCAGCAATTATCCCAAATGTACCTATACGGTGAATAAATTGGCCAAGCCAGGCGAAACATCTTCGGACCCGGCCAATACCGTAGAGTCTTCTTCCTGAAGAAACTCATGAATAAACAAGTTGACGATTTTCTTAATTTTTTAAGCACGGAAAAAGGGGCTTCAGATCATACCACTAAAAATTATGCGATCGATCTGCGGGAGTTCGCTAAGTTTTTAGGAGAAAAAGACCTGAAAAGCCTGACTTATTTGGATGTGCGCTCTTTTCTGGCTTTTTTGAAGACCAAAGAATACAGTAAAAGTTCCATTGCCCGGAAATTAGCCTGCCTTCGTTCTTTTTTTAAATATCTTGCCCGTGAAAATGTCCTCCAGGAAAATCCGGCTGCGGGGATCTCAACCCCTAAAAAAGAAAAGAAACTGCCTTCTTTTTTGAATCCCGACGAGATCACTAAACTTTTGGAAGCTCCCGCAAAGAACTGCTGGGAAGAAAAAAGGGATAAGGCGATCCTGGAAATGCTCTATAGCTCAGGGTTGCGCGTCAGCGAACTTGTCGGATTGAACCATGATGATCTGGATTTTTTCAGCGGGCTTGTCCGAGTGCGCGGGAAAGGCAAGAAAGAACGGATTGTCCCGGTCGGCCAGATCGCCCTTAAAACTTTGAAAGATTACCTTGATGCGAAATGCCCCAAAGAACCCGCGAATGCCATTAAGCGGCCGCTTTTTATTAGTCGGCTTGGGAGCCGATTGACCGATCGGAGCGTTCGCCGCATGATCCTTAAATACGTGAAAAAAAGCGCTCTAGGGAAAGGGGTCTCACCGCATACCCTCCGGCATTCTTTTGCGACACATATGCTGGACCGGGGAGCGGACCTCAGAAGCGTGCAGGAACTTTTAGGTCATGCGAATTTGTCGACAACACAGATCTACACTCACGTAACCACTCAAAGGCTCAAGGATGCTTACTTAGCGGCGCACCCGAGAGCTTAAGAAAAAAAATGATGATGACAATTTTATACAATCTGGCATTTTTGGTCTTCGGGATCTTTTATCTGCCGGTTTTTCTTTTGAAATTGAGACAAGCGGAAGACCCCATGTTACTTTTAAGACAACGGTTTGGATTTTTTTCTCATGAATGGAAGGCGAAACTGAAAGATAAAAAAATCCTCTGGATCCATGCGGTCAGCGTTGGGGAAGTCATGGCTGTTGAATGCTTTCTCCGGGAATGTCTGAATAAGAATACGGAATATCATTTTCTTTTGACCACTGTGACTCCGACCGGACAAAAGATCGCCAGAAAACTGGAAAATTCTCGGATCAGTGTCTGCTATTTTCCTTTTGATCTCACATTCGCAGTGCGGAACTTTTATCGGATCTTTCGCCCTCAAAGTTTATTGCTTGTAGAGACCGAGATCTGGCCCAATTTATTGACCGAAGCAAAACGGGTTCAGATCCCTGTCGGGATCCTGAATGCCCGATTGTCCGAGCGTTCTTTGAAAAGGTATCAGAAATTTTCTATTTTTTTTAAGACGCTATGGAACAAGATCGATTTTGTCCTTGCCCAAAGCGCGGAAGATGCGGGCCGATTTGAAAAACTGGGCATCCCGAAGGGCCGGGTCTTTGATATGGGGAACATGAAATTTGATCAGGCGGAAAATTTGGAGAAAAATCAAGAGCCCAGAGAGATTTTTAGGCGAAAGTGGGGTTTGAAGCCTGAGGATCTGCTTTTGATTGGCGGGAGCACCCATCCGGGGGAGGAAAGGGTCATATGGAATTCTTTTCTAGAACTCCGTTTAAAATTCCCTTCCTTTCGCTTAATAATAGCCCCGCGGCATGTAGAGCGCTCTGCAGCCCTTTTGGATTTATTCAAGAGGCCAGGGCTTAAAGTTGCTCAGGCCACTCAAAGAAAAGAGCAGGAAGATTTTGATGTTTTAATTTTGAACCAAATGGGCATTTTAAAAGATCTTTATCGGGCCGCGGACTTTGTCTTCATGGGGGGGAGTTTGATCTCGCATGGCGGACAGAATCCGATCGAACCTGCCCGTTTTGCGCGGGCGATTTTACATGGCCCTCATACGTTCCATTTTCAAAAAATTTATAGTGAACTTGATGGTCAAAAAGGCGCTATTAAGATTTTGAATGAGAATGAGTTATGCGTTGAGATCGAAAAACTCCTCAGCGATAAGATCCAGAGAGAAGAAATGGGTCAGAAGGCATATCAAATCATAAACCGTTTAAGGGGTGCGAGTCGGCGCCAGGCGGAATGGGTCCTGGCGTTTTTGAACCAAAAGCGCCCAGTAGAAAGGATCAATACGAATGGACAAGATGAAAAATTATTTTCGGCTACTGGCCGAAGAGAAACATCATGACAATGCTTCAAAATTACTTTATCCGGTTCTGGAATTTGCGAGCTGGTGTTATGGTGCAGGATCGAGCTTTTTCCAAGGGCTTTATCAACAAAAGATTTTCAAAAGAAAGCGGTTGCCTTTTCCGGTAGTGAGCGTCGGGAATTTAACTTGGGGAGGGACAGGAAAAACGCCTCTTGTGGAATTTTTAGCCCGTAAAATATGCGCTTTCCATAAAGCCCCATTGATCCTTACGCGGGGGTACAACCATGATGAAGTCCAGCAATTTGAGCAGCATTTGCCAGGGGTCGTGTTGGGGGTCGGGAAAAACCGGATCCAAGTTGCGCAGCGGATCCGCAAGGAAAAACGGGTGGATATTGCGTTGTTGGATGACGGCCTTCAACATGCCGCATTGGATCGTGACGTAGAGATCGTTGTGGTGAATTCCATCAACCCCTTTGGGAACGGGAAGCTGATCCCGCGGGGGATCTTGCGCGAACCGCTAGCCGCTTTAAAACGGGCGATGATCGTTGTGCTGACCCATGTCAATCTTATTCCTTCGGAAGAATTGAAGAAGATACGTGAAAAGATCCAATCTTTAGCCCCGCAGGCCCAGATCGTCGAGTCTATGTTGGAACCGCTTTTCTTTTATCGCGCAAAGAACCGTTCCAGGATCTCGATCGAAAAAATGCAGAATAAACGCCTTGCGACTTTTGCGGCCGTGGGGACGCCTCGTTCTTTTCAGCTTGTCCTGCAGCGGGCGAACATCAAAACCGTAAGAAATTTTGAATTTCTTGACCATCATCTCTATAACACCAAAGAGCTCGAAGAGATTAAGCAGATCAGCCAGTCTGCGAGCGCTGAAGAAGTCGTTACGACGGAGAAGGATTTTTACAGGTCCCGGGAATTGATCACCAAAGTCTTGAATCCGCTCGTGCTGGCGACGCGGCTTCGGATCGTTTCCGGAGAAGAGATTTTAACGGACCGGCTCTTCCGGTTATTGGGAGTTAAGCGTTAATGAAGTCATTTAAAGATCAGCTTGCTTATGGGATCGCGCTGTGCCTGATCGCTTTTTTTGAGCGGATCCCGTTTTCCCTGGGTCTCAAAATCGGGGACTTTTTCGGAAAATTTGTTTTTTATTTCTCCGAAAAAAGAAGGACCGCTTATATCAATTTAAAAACAGCTTTAGGGGATCAACTGACCCCCAAAGACCGATGGAGGATCATCCGGGAACATTACGGGCATGTCGGGCAATCTATGGTCGAGGTCATGTCCTTCAGGAAGTTGAAGCGCGAAGATATTGACCGGAATATCAAGATCCATCATTTGGAACGTTTTAACGATTTGCTTCGCTCCGGCCGAGGAGGTGTATTGCTCACAGCTCATTATGGTAATTGGGAGCTTTTACAGGTTGTGGCCGGAATCCTGGGGACACCGATCCATGTTCTAGCTAGAGACCAGAAATACCCTCGTCTCAATGAGCTCTTAAATCAGCTCCGGGAAAGTCACGGTTCCGTAGCGATCAGTCGAGGAGTAGGGGTTCGCTATCTGATCCGGGCGTTACGCGATAAGAAATTGATCGGGCTTTTAGGGGATCAATCTGCGGGAAAGACCGAAGGGATCATCCTTCCTTTTTTTGGGCGTAAAACAACGGTTCCGACAGGGGCTTTTGAATTGGCATTGCGGACCCATGCGCTCGTTATGCCTTGTTTTATGATCAGGAAAAAAGAAGCTTGCCATGAGATCGAAGTAGGTCAGGCGCTTGAAGATATCCCTCAGAAATCTCAGGAAGAGCGCGTCGAATTCCAGGCGCGACGGTATTTGGAGATCCTAGAAGAATTCATCCGGAAATATCCCGATCAATGGCTTTGGGAAAATAAAAGGTGGAAGTACAGTTGGACACGAAAAATTCTGATCCTTTCGGACGGAAAAGCCGGACATTTCAAACAATCCGAAGCTATCGCCGAGCTTTTGCGGGAATTCAAAACATTCCACGGACGTTCCGGTTTGGAGTTCCAAACGGAGCGGATCGAAGTCCGTTATCGCTCTAAAACAAGGCGTAAATTGTTTTTTTTATTAGCTCCATGGCTTAAGCCTTGGATCCAGGGAAGGCTGGAATGGCTTCGTTTCTTTTTTACCCCTGAGACCCAAGAAGCGCTTAAAAAAGCTACGGGTGACTTCATTGTCGCGGCAGGAGCAGGCCTTGCGCCGCTTCAAATGTGTTTAGCCCAAGAAACCGGTGCAAAAAAGATCGTGATCATGAACCCCCCGTTCCCTTATTCGCTTGCTCACTATGACCTGGCAGTGATCCCTGCCCATGACAGCGGAGTCACCCCTCAACGGGTCCATCGTTCCGTGATCATGCCGAGCGGTTATCATTTCCGGAACAGGGACAAAGATATTGAACAGCTTAAAGAGCGATTGCATGCTCCTCAAAAAGTTAAGATCGCCATTTTTCTCGGTGGGGCCGCTCACGATTATGACCTTACAGTCTCCGATGCTGAAAAATTATGCTCTATTATGAAACGGATCGCGGAGCACCGAGGGGATTTTATGCTGACAACATCGCGCCGGACGTCTTCAGCGGT
>CAYQTU010000069.1:0-8592 GCA_964420575.1 uncultured bacterium | reverse complement strand
ATATCGAACGCCAGAATGCCCAGCCCGGCTTTGATGCCCTGATCGAACGATTGATTCGTCCGGAAAGTAAGGAAAAAACTTCTGAGATTCCGGAAGATGTCCTTCAGCTGATTAGTAAAAAAATCGCTCCCAAGGGCGCTGTAAATTTAAAAGCTCAGGAACAGATTCAACGTCAAGCCGAACAGCTTTATCGTGCATTAGATGCCTTGGTCCCTCAAGGGACAGTCCTGCCGAGGGAGCTTCTTCGTTTTGTTTATGCTATGCCGGAAAAAGACCGCAATAATACTATGCGTCTTTATGGGTATTTTCAGACCCGAGATAGCGATAAAGTTGAGATCGTTAATTCTTCGCGGCGTGTTCTTGGGATCACAGCCCTGGAAAATGACTATCAGGCTAAAGAGGCCTTTGTCGCAGCTTATGCTCCGGAGATCCAAGCACTGATGGAGGTCGCAGCGCAGCCGGACATAAAGGACCTGATGCAGAAAGCGCTTTATGGAGAACAAGCCCCGGCGGTTTTTGTGAGCCCTGAAATACTTGTATTATCGGTTTTTCTGAAGAACCTTATTCAACAGTTACCTCGGGTGACTCCGGAAGATCTAGCCCCCGCGAGCTTGATCGAAGAAGCCGGTAATTTGGCCGTTGTTATTCGGGAGGTTTTAAAAATTTCTATACCGGTCACCGTTTCCACAGCAGCTTCTCAAACAACAGTAGTGGATGGTCTCCAGATTGTACAAGGAGTGATCCCCGAAGAAATGAAAAGGCCCGAATCTAAAAAGATCATCGCTGAAACGAGCCGGCAGATCATTGAAGTGATCAGCTTGCTTCGTCAAGCCGAAGGCGTGGTCGGCAGCCAGAATGCGGCTCTTTTGGGGACAAAACTTGAGGCCATTAAAACTCAATTAGCCATTCCTGATACGGAGATTGTAAGCCAAGAATTAGGGCGTAGTGATGCAAAAGTCTATGTCCAAGCCTTTAAAGAAGTGGGGAATGCTTTTGTCATGGTGCTTAAACGGGCATTGGATGAATCTCAGAGCAAACAAGGTCCTGTGGCGGTCAGGTATTCAGAGATCCCCGAACGTATTTTTCAAATGGCCCCACGATCTCAGGAACAAGCACAAGTCCAATATTATCAAAGGATGCTTCTGAATCGCTTGGGGATCGTTACGTTTGCCCGAAAAGTTTCTCAGCCCGGTTCAGCTGTTTCCTATTTGAATCGTCCCGAAGTCCCTGTTCTGAAAGTTTCGGCAGAAGCGTTTAAACAAGCGCTTGCCGTACAATTTACAAAAAATCCGGATCTTCTGCCCTTCGCGTTGTCTGGGCACGAGGCCCGAAATTTCAAGGTAACCGTGTCACTTCTAAGCGCTGATTTGCAGACGATCATGGCCAAGGAAGAAGAAGTGGAGCTGCCCGAGTTCTCTGAAAAGTACCAGAAAAACACCCTTGCGGCAGCGGAACGGTTTGCGGAGGCGCTGTTCCAAGCCGGGAGAAAGATGTTACTAGACGGGAAGTATGATGAAGACCGGGTGATCACGGCGGATGAATTCTTCTCAAGAATTGAAAAAATTACGATCTCAGTCCGGCGCCCTGAAGCGAAAGGGAAAATGTCTGGAACCCCGGCAGCCTTGACAGCAGTTTCTGCTGATCAGGATACGGTTCTAAACGCTCAAGACGCAGCGTTGGTGGCAGAAGCGGTACACGCTTTTTCAACCAAGGGGTCTTTGGCAGTTTCGACGAGCCTTGATGCTGCGGTTGCCACTTCGGCAGCAGGAGCTATTACAGCGGATCTCTCGGATAAAAAAGTCCTTCAAGTTCAGGTCACGCCAGCCCAAGTTCAAACTTGGTTGGATCAGATCTCGGAAACGACCGAACAAGTGATAGAAGTCTACTATAGACCGTTAGCGATGTTGCCTTATCGTGTCATGGCAAGATTTATGACAAAAGCTGGAACCGCGGTCACTGTTTCAGTTGCACAAGCGGTTCTCGGCCGGCCGGTTTATGCTGAAGGCATCGCGGATGTCCGTTCAAACGAATCCTTCACCTTTGCCTCTGCGCCCGAAGCCTTCAAACGGGTTGCGCAGTTCAATGATGCGCGCAAGGTGCTGGGCTGGAAAACGCTTACGGCTTCGGATGCTTTGGTCCTTGGTCCCGAATTCGCGTTTGACCATGGGGCTATTGCCGTGATCCGTACGGTGTTCGGGAATATTCCTGCCGCCGTGATCGTGCGCAGTGAGAAAGATGCTCAGATGGTGGATGAGATCAACGCCAAGTTGATCGAAGCGAACCGTCCTCCGATCCTGAAGGCAAAAGATGTCCAGGATGCGAAGGCCCGTCTGAAGGCGGAAGCCGTTCGTTTGAAGACGGCGACCGTTTCAGCGCTTACGTTCAAAGCAATGGTGTTCGCCAACGAGCCGATGATGGCGCTCTTGAAGGAACAGCTTCCGGACACGATGGTGGTGACGCCGGAACGGTTCCAGAACTTCTTGAACCTGGCCGGGGATCGGATCCATGTGCTGGTCCAAGAGGTCCAGAGCCGGTTCGTCCTGGAACGCGCGGCTTAAAGTCTTTTTCAAATCCTTTCTATTTTCTTTCACAGGAGAAGAGTCTGCCATTCTGCCTGCGTTGTTTTCCTGAAATTGACTCCCTTCCAATACGCTGTTACAATACATCCGATATTTTCTAACTTATTATCAAATTGAGACTTAGGGCCGATGTCTAAAACCGTCCAAGAACAGCTTGCCATTTTTAAAGAAAATATTGTCGATCTTATTTCAGAAAAAGATCTCCAAGCGAAACTTGAATCTTCTCTTAAGAAAAACCGTCCCCTTCGAATTAAATATGGCGCTGATCCTTCGGCGCCGGACCTTCATCTGGGGCATACGGTCCCGCTCCGTAAACTTCGGCAGTTGCAAGATTTAGGGCATTTAGTGGTTTTTATTATCGGAGATTTTACCGCGCGGATCGGGGATCCTTCCGGGCGTTCAGAGACCCGGAAAATGCTTTCTCCGGAAGAAATCAAAAGGAACGCAAAAACTTATCAAGAACAGGTTTTCCAGATCCTTGACCGTAAAAAAACCGAGGTCCGGTATAATTCCGAATGGCTGGATAAAATGAAACCGGCTGATTTTTTAAAGCTGACCGCTCAGTATACAGTAGCGCGGATCTTGGAACGGGATGATTTTAGCAAGCGGTATAAATCCGGGGAGCCGATTGCGATCGTGGAATTCCTCTATCCGCTTTTGCAAGGGCGCGATTCCGTTGTTGTTCAGGCGGATGTGGAGATCGGCGGGACCGATCAGATGTTTAATCTGCTCGTTGGGCGTGAATTACAGAAAGGCGATGGCCAAGAGCCTCAAGTGGTTATGACGCTTCCTTTGATCGAAGGCATTGACGGAGTTCAAAAAATGTCAAAAAGTCTTGGAAATCATATTGCTCTTCAGGATCCGCCGCGGGAAATGTTCGGGAAGATCATGTCGTTATCTGATCAGATGATGGAGCGCTTTTACCGTTATGTAAGCGCTATGCCTCTTCCCGAAGTTGAAGCGCTTTTAGCCGGTCTGAAAAGAGGAGAACATCACCCCCGAGAACTGAAAGCCCAGCTTGCCGAACGTATTGTTTCATTGTTCCATTCAACGGGAGAAGCCCAAAAAGCCCGCGGTGAATTCGACCAGATCTTTAAAAATAAAGGCCTTCCGGATGAGATCCCCACGATCCGCGTTTCCCAAAAAACATGGGATGTGGTGACCCTTCTAGCTGAAACCAAGTTGGTATCCAGCAAATCTGAAGCACGGCGTCTGATCGAACAGGGCGGGCTCAAGATCGATCAACAAAAGATAGAGGACCCTAAGGCCAGTCTTGAAGTTTCAGCTCCCATGATCATCCAATGCGGGAAACGGAAGTTTGCCCGTATCGAATACCACCCTCGTTGAATTTATGAGCAATATTCTTGCCCGCTTTGAGAACGTTTCAAAACGCTATGGGAATACCCAGGCCCTCAAGGATGTTTCTTTCCAGATCTGCGAAGGGGATCTGATCGGTTTTCTCGGACCGAACGGTGCAGGTAAAACAACGGTGATGCGTATCCTTTCAGGGTATTGTCCTCCCACCAGCGGCAAGGTTTGGCTGCATGACCGCGAACTTTTTAAACATCCGCATGAGGCAAAACAGCATATTGGCTATTTGCCCGAATCGATTAATCTTTATCCGGATATGCGGGTTGAAGAGTTCTTAAGATTTGTCACAAAATTAAAAGGTGTTCCTCCCAAGCGGGTCAAGGAACAATTGGCTGAAAAAATGGAACAATGCGGCTTATGGGAAGTAAAACGCCGGCTGATCGGACGGTTATCAAAAGGTTACCGGCAACGAGTGGGGATTGCCCAGGCGCTGATCGGGGATCCTTCGATCTTGATCCTGGATGAGCCGACCAACGGCTTGGACCCTCAGCAGATCGCTGAGGTCCGGGGTTTGATCCGGAATCTTTCGAAAAACAGAGCCTTGATCCTTTCAACGCATATCCTTCCGGAAGTCCATACGGTCTGTACGAAAGTGCTTATGATCATGCAGGGAGAGATTATTGCCAGCGGCGCTGTTCATGAGCTGGAAGCTTGTCTCAAGGACCGGGAAGAGATCTTTATCACGATCAAAGGTCGCAAATACCGTGAAGAAGCCGTTAAACTTTTGCAAGCAACGCCCGGGGTTGGGCCGTTAAAGATTTTAGATGAAGTGGAAGGGCAAGTCAGTTTTTCGTTTGAAGCCCCTCAGAACATTGATCTCCGGCCAAGGATCACCGAGCTTTTCGTCCGTCAGCAGATCCCGCTTCTTGAGATCCACAGGGCCAAACTTTCTTTAGAAGATATTTTTCTCAGACTGATCAACAGTCAGAAGGCCTCAAAGGAGGCGTCATGAGGAAGATCTTCGTTCTCGCAAAAAAAGAGTTTGTTTCCTGCTTTCATTCTTGGTTGGGATTTTTGCTGGGGATCTTTTTCTTTCTGCTCGCAGGTCTTTTTTTTGCATTGTTGGTTTTAAGCTACATCAAGATCTCCATGAGCTCTGAACAGCTAGGAAGCGCGGCGACGCTGGGGATCAGCCAGACGCATTTTATTTTTGGTTCTTTTTTTCTTAATTTCAGCATCCTGCTTGTTTTCCTTGTGCCTCTTCTTTCGATGCGTTCTTTTGCGGAAGAAAAAAGGCAGGAGACTTTGGAACTTCTTTTCACTTATCCGCTTTCTGATTTTGAGATCGTTGCCGGTAAATTTTTAGGTCTGGTCTGGGTCTTTGAACTTTTGGTGGTACCTGTTCTGGGCTATGTGGCGGTTTTCCGCTGGATCGGAGGGGATTTTGACTGGGGACCCGTTCTGTTGGGTTTCTTGGGTTTTTGGCTTTTGGGGAACGCCTATTTGGCGGCAGGCCTTTTTGTCTCAACATTAACCAAGAGCCAGGTGGTCAGTGCCTTGGGGACTTTTGGTCTTCTGGTCATTTTTTGGATCCTGGATTGGGTAGCCAAGATCAATGACGGGATGCTTGCAAAACTCTTCTCCGAGATCTCCCCACTAACGCATTACCGGAATTTCACGATGGGGATCCTGGACCTGAACGATGTGGTGTATTTTTGCTTCTTTTTTGCCTTCTTTATTTTTCTTTCGCTCCGTTCGATCGAAGCGAGGAACTGGAAAAGCTGATGAAACAATTTCTTTTGAAATTCCAGGTTGTTTTTGAGGCGATCTTGCTTTTGGTGACCCTTGGAGGAGTGTATCTTCTGATCCATAACTATCAATACCGTTGGGATTTTACCCGGGAGAAAGTTTATTCTCTGCCGCAACCGACCATCGATCTTTTAAAGGATCTTAAAAAGCAACGTTTGGATATCTTTGCCTTCTATCCTCAAGATGATCCGGCGCGGCAAGGGTTGGAGATTTTTTTGAAACAATGCCAACGCTATCATCCGGAATTCCATTATAACTTTTATGACCCGAACCGCCGCCCGGCTTTGGCCCAGCAATTCAATGTGCAAGAACCTTATACGGTATTGATCCGTTCGGCGGACCGGGAAGAAAGGATCGTCAATCCGACCGAGGAAAGTTTTGCGAATGCTTTTTTAAGGACCCTGCATCCGAAGAACATCCATGCGTGTTTCGTTGCCGGGCATGGGGAGTTCAGGATTGATTCCAAAGAACGTAACGGGATCGAAGCTTTCCGCGAGGTGATGGAAGGGTACAATGTCCAGCTGAATGAGATCGTGCTTTCCCGGGATCATGTTCCGGATGTTTGCCAAGTCGTTGTGGTCGGCGGACCGCGGTGGGAATTATCTCCGGAAGAATATGCTGATCTTAAAAAAGCTTTTAACCAGGGGAAAGGTATCTTGGCCCTTGTGGATCCGATGGACCCCGGGACAGGCCAGACGTTCATCAGTTTCTTTAAAGAGTTCGGAGTGGTGTTAGGGGAGAATGTGATCGTGGATAAGGTCAGCCGGGTCGTCGGAGGGGATTTTTTAATGCCGGTCGTCAGCAGTTATATGAAAAATCATCCGGCCGTTTATCATCTCAAAGAAGCTTCTTTCTTTCCTATTACGCGGACCGTGCAACCCTCCACAGAATCCAGTAATGCGTTGGAAGTGAGTCCCTTGGCGATGACGAACAGCGGGAGCTGGGCAGAAACGAATCTCACGGATCTGGAAAACGGTAAATCTGATTTTGATGCAACCCAAGATATTGCCGGTCCTCTTCCTGTTGCGGTTGCGGTTGAGAAAAAAAGCATCTCGGACAAAGATCAGGAAAAAAGCGGGCGTATGGTCGTGGTGGGGGATAGTGATTTCCTGACGAATGGATACCTGAATCTATCCTCCAATAAAGAGTTCGGGTTGAGTTTGATCCGGTGGCTGGCTAAAGACGACCGTTTTGTCAGCGTCCAGAGGAGTGAATTGAAATTCAAGCCGCTTCTTATCGGTGTTTCTAAACGGACTAAATTCCTAATCCTGGTCCTTTTGGTTTATCCTCTCGTATTTCTCATCGCGGGAGTGCTTTATCTCTGGATCAGGTCCAAGGGTTCATGAAGATCGTTCGCACGCTCGTCCTCATCCTTCTTTGCGCGGTTGTCATCGGGCTTTATATCTATCAGACCAAGCTCGAAAAACAAGTGGTTTCCCAGCCGCCCCTTGATGAAGTGAAGAAAACGTTCACGCTCGAACCCAATGATCTTATTACCTTCCTCCAGATCGAAAGAAAAGACCAGGAGTCTCCTATCGTTGTTGAAAAAGAGGATGATCAGTGGATGCTGATCTCTCCGGTGATCTATTCTGCCGAACCGCATCTTGTTGAAGGACTGATTGCAGCGATCCGTCAAGCGGCCAAACAGAAACGGTTCCGCGCCGAAAAAGGATGGGCGCAGTATGGCCTTGCAGAGCCTCAGCTGAAGGTTATCTTTCAGGTCAAAACACGGAAAGAACGGAAGGTTCTTGCGTTTGGGGATCAGGCTCCGATCGGGAACTTGGTGTATGGGCGTTGGGAATCTGAACCCGGATACGTTCTTTTACCGATAGCGATGCGGGATGCTTTTAAGCAAACGCCTTATCAGTTAAGAGAAAAACGCATTGTTCGCACACCGGCCGCTCAGATGAAAAAAGTTTATATTGAGTTAGGGGCGCAGGGTTATGAATGGGTTAAAGACGGGGACCAGTGGTTCTGGCTCGAACCGATCACGAAATTAGGCCAGAAAATATCTGCAGAACAGATGAACCTTATCTTGCAGGCACTCCAAAATCTTCATGCTAAAGAATTTTTGGATGACCAAAAGAAACCGCTCTGGAGCTATGGTTTTTTTATCATTCATGACCGGATCAAGATCGAAAGCGCCGAGGGTGCGATTGAACAATTCCATTTTGGGAATGAGCTTCCCCTGAAAGATGCTTATTACAGTTTTCGCGAAAGGGAGAACGTTGTTTTTTTAATAGAACGCGGAAAAGTATTCCAACTCCTTGATCTTGTAAAGGCTGTTGAAAAAGGCAAAGGAACCGGACCCGAGGGTTCTCCGGTTCGTCCTTCCGATGCTCCGCCGGCCTATGCTCCGGCACGTTCTTAACATCTTATGTCGATAGCTTCTGATCTGCAAAACTTAAAAGTTTCCATCGCTCAAACCGCGAAAAGTACCGGCCGTAAACCCGAAGAAGTCCGGCTTGTGATCGTGACAAAAACAATCTCTGCCGAGAAGATCCTCGAAGCTTATCATCTCGGGGAAAGGGATTTTGGCGAGAACCGGGTCCAGGAATGGCAGGATAAGAAGGAAGTCTTGCCGGCAGATATCCGTTGGCATTTGATCGGGCATCTCCAGACGAATAAAGTGAAATATGTGATCGGAAAAGTTTCCCTGATCCACTCGTTAGACCGCAGAGAGCTTGCCGAGGAGATCGAAAAACAGGCCAGAAATAAAGGCATCAAGGAAGTCCCTTGTTTGGTTCAAGTGAATATGTCCGGGGAAAAAAGTAAATTTGGCTTAGCGCCTGAAGAGGTTGAAAATTTCATCGCAGAAACCGTTACGAGCCCTTCGATCAAACTTCAAGGGATCATGAGCATCGGGCCTTTGACCGAAGCGGAAGCGGAGATC
>CAYQTU010000068.1:0-8648 GCA_964420575.1 uncultured bacterium | reverse complement strand
TTTAACGAACCAGAATTCGATCCGTGATGTGATCTTATTCCCGCAACTTCGTCCCGAAAAAAAGGCGGAACCGCTGCCGGAAACTGAGAAGGAAAAATAAATCCATGGGGTTTGAATTTTTTATTGCCAAACGACATCTTACAAGACGCCGCAAAACTGGATTTATCTCTCTCATATCCCTCATCTCGGTCCTTGGGATCGCGATCGGTGTAGCGGCTTTGATCATTGTGCTTTCGGTCATGACGGGATTTGACCGCGATTTTAAAGAAAAGGTGATCAATGTTCAGCCTCATGTGTTGATCCAAAAAGAAGGAAATCTGGATGATGTGAAAGGGGCGCTATCGATCATTCGAAGTCACAATATTCCCGGACTTGTTTCGGTCGCGCCTTTCGTCGAGGGGCAGGCCATTTTAAGAGGTCCTCGGGGTGCGATCGGCGCAGCGGTCAAAGGAGTGGACCCGGAGAACGACGATCTGAGCATTTTTCAAAAACACATGGTTTCAGGGATGCTGAATTTTCAGGATGTGACCCAGACTTCGCGTAAAAGATTCCTATGGTTCTTTAAGAAAAAGCAAGAAACCCGTTATGGAAGCATCTTTGTCGGAGAATATCTTGCCGCTGCTCTTGGCGCGCAGGTCGGTGATATTGTTTATCTAATCACACCCATTCCGGAAAAACAAAATCCTTTGATGCCGAATACGATTTATGTCAAAACATGGCCGTTCCTGGTGCGGGGGATTTTTCATGTCGGATTGAGTGATTTTGACAGCCAACTTGCTTTGCTGGATATCAAGCAGGCTCAAAAAGTCTATCAGATGGGAGACCGGGTTTCCGGGATCAGCCTGCGGCTTCGCGATGCCGAGCAAGCTGAGAAATGGAAATGGATCTTGAGCGGTGATTTTACGAACCAGTACAGCTTTCGCTCTTGGTTCGATTGGAATCCCGCGTTCTTTAGGGCTCTTCAAGTAGAAAAAGCGATGATGGCAATCCTGCTTTTTCTGATCGTGATCGTAGCGACTTTTAATATTATTTCCACGCTTGTCATGGTTGTGATGGAGAAGACCAAAGATATCGGGATCCTGCGAGCTTTGGGCGCGACCCAGAGCGGGATCCGGAAAATTTTTGTTATCCAAGGATTTACAATCGGTTTTTTTGGAGTTTTTGCGGGGGTCTGTTTGGGGATCCTCGGAGCTTTGAATGTTGACGGGCTGGCAAAATTCCTGAAAGAGACGTTTGGTTTAGAGGTTTTTCCGAGCAATATTTATTATCTGGATAAAATCCCATGCGTCATCCGGGCCGAAGATATTGTTATTGTGGTAGGGGTCGCTCTTTTGGCGGCTGTATTCGCAGGTCTTTATCCTGCGCACCGGGCTGCCAAGCTCAACCCAGTGGAGGCGCTCCGCTATGAGTGAAATTGTCGAAGCTACGCTGATCAATGCTTTTGACCTTAAAAAAGATTATGAAACCCCGGTCGGGAATCTGGAAATCTTGCGTTCCGTACAATTGGTGATCCGCAAAGGGGAGATGATCTTTATTACCGGGAAATCAGGTTGCGGGAAATCCACACTCCTTCACCTTTTGGGCGGATTGGATCAGCCGACATCCGGGAAGATCTTTTTTGGCGAAAAAGATCTGACAGAAATGTCCGAGAAAGAACAGGCAAAGATCCGTAACCGGCATATCGGGTTCGTTTTCCAGTTCTATCATTTGTTGCCCGAGCTTACGGTTTACGAAAATGTGCTTTTGCCGACATTGATCGCCGGGAAGAAAGACAGACCTTGGGTTAAAGAAGTGCTCAAGCGTGTCCGGCTCTGGAATCGAAGAACTCATTTTCCATCCGAGCTTTCAGGCGGGGAACAGCAGCGCGTCGCTATTGCACGTGCACTTGTGAACCACCCGTCCGTAGTGCTTTGTGATGAACCTACGGGGAATCTGGATTCGGAGACCGCGACTTCTGTGATGGAATTGATCCATGATTTGAATCAAAAAGAAGGACAGGCTTTTCTGATCGTGACCCATGACGAAGAAATGGCCTCGCGTTATGAAAAAACATTCCGCCTGCAAGACGGGATCCTTGTTCCAGGTCCGCGGAATATGTTCCGTTCCGAAACGATCGTTACCAACCAATAGATTTTATAAATTTTAAGACATAGGAGAGCGTTTAAAATGGAATCTCAAATTTATCTTGATGGAAAATGGGTGCCAAAATCCGAAGCCAAAATTTCTGTTTTTGACCATGGACTTCTCTATGGAGATGGTGTTTTTGAAGGGATCCGTGCTTACAACGGACTGGTTTTTAAACTTGATGAGCATTTGAAACGGCTTTGGGAATCCGCTCATACGATCACGTTGAAGGTCCCCATTGGTCCGGCCGAAATGAAAAAAGCCATTATTGAAACGCTTAAAAGGAACAAGCTTTTGGATTCTTATATCCGTGTGGTTGTGACGCGCGGGGTCGGGGATCTGGGGTTATCTCCTTGGCTTTGCAAAAAAGCCACGGTTTTTATCATTACAGACAAGATCGCGCTTTATCCCAAAAGCCTTTATCAAAAAGGTCTTGAGATCATTACTGTGCCGACGGTCCGTAATCTGCCCGAAGCCGTGAACCCTTCGATCAAAAGCTTGAATTATCTGAACAATATCATGGCCAAAATCGAAGCTAAAAACGGCGGTTGCATCGAAGCCCTTCTGTTGAATCATCAAGGGTATGTTGCAGAGTGTACAGGAGATAACGTTTTCATGATCAAAAAAACCGGGAAAGGGAATGCTTTAAAGGACTACATTCTTCTGACCCCTCCGACTTATCTTGGAGCTTTAAAAGGGATCACTCGGCAGGCCATTCTCGAGATTGCTTCAAAGATTAAATTACCTTTTGAAGAACGGATCCTTACGCGTCATGATCTCTTTAATGCCGACGAAGTGTTCCTGACCGGGACCGCAGCCGAGGTCATTCCTGTGGTGAAGATCGATGGCCGGGAGATCGGCTCCGGAAAACCCGGAAAGATCACCGGTCTTCTTTTAAAAGATTTTCACCTTCTGACCCACAAAGACGGAGTGCGGTATACCCTCTAAGCATTTCCGGGATGCGAGAAAGACTCTATGATCTGTAATATCTGCGGGACCAAAGAAGCGACTATCCATTTAACAGAGATCATCAACGGTCAGATGGCCGAGATCCATATCTGTGAATCCTGCGCGGAAGAAAAAGGAACGGATTTTAAAACTTATTTCAGTTTTGGCGATGTCTTGACCGGCATGGTCGGGCTTGAGAAGGACGGGGAAGGTCTTGCCAAAGAGCAAGCCATTACCTGTAAAAGTTGCGGTATGGAATACGAAGAATTTGTTAAAACGGGCCGTTTAGGGTGTGCAAATTGCTATGAATCTTTTGACAAACTGCTTGCGAATCTGATCCGCCGCGTTCAGCGGGGAACGTATCATGTGGGGAAAAAGCCTTCGCGAATATCCCGTGATACTCGAAGCGTTCATGATTTGCGTCTTCTTCAAGAGAAACTCCGGAGAAGCATCCAGCAAGAAGCCTTCGAAGAGGCAGCCCATCTTCGCGATGAGATCAAGCAAATGGAAGAAAAACTCAGAAAAGGAAAAAAAAGTAAGACATGAGCGAAATCGATCGTTTCATCAGTCAGCCAGTCGATTGGTTGTGCGGGAGCGGGCCAGAAAGCGATATCGTGATCAGCTCAAGATTGCGATTGGCGCGAAACCTTAAAGCGTTTCCTTTTCCTGCGCGCCTTAAAACGGCTCAGAGGGTTGAGATTATCCAAAAAGTTGAAGAGGCTGTCCGGAACGGCAGTTTTCTTAAAGGAGCCTTCTATATTCAGTCCAAGGACCTCTCAGAAACGGATCGCCAGTTCCTTTTAGAAAGGCATTTGGTCAGCAAGGAACATATTGCCGAAGAAGGACTTAATGCGGTTGCGATCACCCCGAATGAGATCGTAAGCTTAATGGTCTTGGAAGAGGACCATCTCCGGCTTCAGGTTTTTCAATCCGGGCTGAATCTTGTAGAGACTTGGCGGATCGCTAATGAGATCGATGATGAACTTGAAAAAAATCTGGAGTTTGCTTTTGATGCCAATTTGGGCTATTTGACCGCCTGTCCGACCAATGTCGGAACGGGATTAAGAGCTTCGTGCATGCTTCATTTGCCCAGTCTTGTTTTAACCAAACAGATCCACAAGGTCCTTCAGGCCCTGTCCAAATTGAATCTTGCGGTTCGCGGTCTTTATGGGGAAGGGACGCAAGCGATGGGGAATTTTTTTCAGTTCTCCAATCAAATGACCCTTGGGCAACCGGAGGAGGAGATCATCGATAATCTTGAGGGAGTGATCCGTCAAGTGATCACCCATGAGAAGGAAGCCCGGGATTATTTACGTAAAAAAAGAAAAATTAAGATGGCCGATCAGGTCTGGCGTTCCTTAGCGACCTTAAAAGCGGCGAGAATTGTTTCTTCATCCGAAGCGGTGCAATTGTTGTCGTTGGTCCAGGCGGGTGTAGACCTGGGGATCCTGGAAGGGTTGTTGACGCATAAAGACTTAAACCAGTTATTTCTCCTGATCCAGCCGGCCCATCTTCAAAAAATGAATGCAAAAGAATTGACGGCGAATGAACGGGACATCCGCCGCGCGGAAATGATCCGAGAATATTTGTCTAAAGTAACGTTCTGAAAACGCAAATCTAGCAAGGAGCCCGAAAATGAAAAAAAGCCTGATGATCTTCAGTTTTATTTTTTTAACAGCGGGACAGCTTTGGGCAACGGAAATCGATGCGAAATCAACGATCACACAAGTGGTGGTCTATTCTAACCGGGCCTTTGTGACCCGTACGGCTCAGGTTGAATTAGCCCCGGAGAATTCGAAGGTCGTTCTTTCGGATATCTTTGCGGAAGTGGATGAAAATTCCTTGAAAGTAAAAGGAAAAGGGACGGCCCAAGTGAAGATCCTGGGGGCGCAGCTTAAAAAAGAATTTTTGGAAGAGACGCCCGTTGCTAAAGTCCGGGAACTTCAGGATAAGATCCAGGCGGTCAATGATGAGAATGCCGCAATTCAGAATGCAAAGCAGGTGCTGGCCGGGAAAAAACGGTATTTGGATTCTTTGCAGCTTTTTTCTGAAAAACAGCTCCCCGAAGACCTTGTCACTAAAATGCCTTCAGCGCAGGATCTTCAGGGCACGTTGACTTTTTTGGAGGCCGGTCTTAAAGATAATTTTTCGGAGAATTTTAAATTAGATATTGCCTTGCGGGAGAATCAAAAAAAACTTGAAGCTTTATACAAAGAGCTTAATGAAATTTCAGGTCCCGGGCAAAAGATCAAACGTTCGATTGTTGTCGATGTCGAGGTGGCGAAAGCGGGAGATTTTGATCTAGAGGTTTCTTACTTGGTTCCCGGAGCTTCATGGCGTCCGGTCTATGATGCCCGCACGGATTTTGAAAAGTCCGAAGTCGAACTTGTCTCCGAAGGATTGGTCCAGCAGACTACAGGTGAGGATTGGAAAGACGTGCAGATGTTTTTATCCACGGCTCAGGTCACTGCGGGCGGCCGGATGCCTGAAGCCGATCCTTGGTTTATCAGACCCTATCAACCCCCGGTGGTTTATCCCGAGAAGAAAATGCTTTATAGCGCGGCGCGTTTGGATAAACGAGCGGTGAAGTCTGAAGATTCTCTTGCTGAAACGATGGTGGCCCAAGCGCCCGTGGCTTTGGGTAGCGCCCCTAGGGAAGCCGAGGTCGGATATGCTCAAGCCGAATCTCGAGGAGTTTCGGTGGTTTACAAACTTCCGAGACTCGCATCGATAAAATCCGATGGAACCGAACATAAAGTACCGATCTCGGTGCAAACTCTCGATGCCCGGTTTGAATATTCTTCATATCCTCGAGCAATTCCGAACGCCTATTTACGAAGTAAAGTAGCTAATGCCAAAGATCTGCAATTGCTTGCAGGGAGCGTGAACATTTTTTTAGACGGGGATTTTGTCGGAACTTCTAGCGTTGATCATGTTGCTCCAGGTGAAGAATTTGAGTTTTATATGGGGATGGACGAAAATGTAAAGGTCAAGCGGGAGCTTTTGGAGAAAAAGACCGATGATATTTTGATCGGCGGGATCCCGTCTCCGACCCGAAAAGTGACTTATAAATACAAGTTGACCGCCGAAAATTATAAGAGCAAATCGAGCGCTATTCAGCTTTTTGAAGCCATTCCGGTCTCGGAAGATGACCGCATTAAGGTAAAAGTGACCCAAGTGACGGTGGAGCCTAAAGATAAAGAATGGAAGAATAAAAAAGGCATTTGGCGTTGGGAGCTTTCTTTAGAGCCTAAAGCAAAACAGGAGATTTTTTATACGTATGTTGTAGAATGTCCTCGCGACATGAAGATTCAAGGGCTAGATTGAGGATCAAACTGAAAATTTATTTTTAAATAGCATTTAGAATTTGGAGGAAAAAAATGTTCGATCGTTTTACGGAAAGAGCACGAAAAGTCATTATTCTAGCTAAGGAAGAAGCCAAGCGTTTTAATCACGATTATATCGGAACAGAGCATATTTTATTGGGACTAATCAAAGAAGGGGAAAGTGTGGCTGCGGCTGTCCTTCAGAATTTAGGGCTTTCTTTGGATACGATCCGCCTTGAAGTTGAGAAGCTTGTTCAATTCGGACCGAGTACGGTAGTGTCCGGGGATATTCCGTTCACGCCGAAGGCCAAAAAAGTGATCGAACTTGCCATGGATGAAGCCCGCCGGCTTGGTCATAATTATATCGGGACAGAGCATCTGCTCTTGGGTTTGATTAAAGAAGGCGAAGGTGTGGCTAGCCATGTTTTGATGAATGTTGGATTGGACCTGAATAAGGTGCGGGCCGAGGTGATTAAGCTTTTAGGATCTGCAACCCCGACCGGAGGAGATCCGACCGGCGGTCCTCAACCCGCGATGGGAGCTGCCGGAAAGGCGAAAACAAAAACACCTGCTTTAGATGCTTTTGGCCGTGATCTTTCGCAGCTTGCCCGTGACGGAAAATTAGATCCCGTGGTCGGCCGTCATGACGAGATCGAACGCGTGATCCAGATCCTTGCCCGGCGTACGAAAAATAATCCGGTGCTTTTAGGAGAAGCAGGCGTCGGAAAAACCGCGATCGTGGAAGGTCTTGCCCAGAGGATCATTGCCGGAGATGTGCCGGAGATCCTGATTGATAAACGGATCGTTGTTCTGGATCTTGCGCTTATGGTGGCCGGAACAAAATACCGCGGGCAATTCGAAGAACGCATCAAGGCGGTCATGGACGAAATCCGCCGGACGGATAATGTTATGATCTTTATCGATGAACTTCATACCTTGGTCGGAGCGGGGGGTGCGGAGGGGGCTATCGATGCTTCGAATATTCTGAAGCCTTCACTTTCACGCGGAGAGATCCAATGCATTGGTGCCACCACGCTTGATGAATACCGCAAATACATTGAAAAAGACGCTGCATTAGCACGCCGTTTCCAAACTGTTGTTGTGGATCCGCCGTCGGTTGATGATACGATCCAGATCCTTAAAGGGCTTAGGGATAAATATGAAGCGCATCACCGGGTAAAGATCACGGACGAAGCCCTTGAAGCCGCGGCGAAGCTTTCGGACCGCTATATTGCCGGGCGCTTTTTACCGGACAAAGCGATTGATGTGATCGATGAAGCGGCATCCCGTTCCCGGTTATCGGTCACGACGCTCCCCAAAGATCTGAAAAAACTGGAAACAGAGATCGAAGCCTTACGTCGTGAAAAAGAATCCTCGATCAAAGCCCAGGACTTTGAAAAAGCCGCCAAAATGCGCGATGAAGAGCGAAAAGCCAAAGAAGAGCTTTCCCGGATGAAAAAGAGCTGGAAGGAATCAAAATCCGAGGTTGAAGTGCAAGTTACGGAAGAAGACATTGCTTTTGTTGTTTCAAAATGGACTGGGGTGCCTTTAGCCCGGTTGGAAGAAAAAGAGACTGCCCGGCTCCTCAAAATGGAAGATGAAATGCATAAACGTGTTATCGGGCAGGATGAAGCTATCCGTGCGATCGCGCATGCCGTGCGCCGTTCCCGTTCAGGTTTGCGGAATCCTCGCCGTCCCATCGGCACTTTTATTTTCTTGGGACCCACTGGTGTTGGTAAAACTCTTTTAGCCCGCGCCCTGGCGGATTTTATGTTCGGGGATGAAGATGCGGTGATCACCGTGGATTGTTCGGAATACGGTGAGAAATTTAATGTCTCCCGCCTTGTCGGAGCTCCTCCGGGCTATGTGGGTTATGAAGAGGGGGGGCAATTGACCGAAAAGGTGCGGCGGCGGCCTTATTCAGTGGTGCTTTTGGATGAGATCGAAAAGGCTCACCCTGATGTTTTTAATATTTTACTTCAATTAATGGAAGAAGGTCGTTTAACGGATTCTTTCGGACGTAAAGTCGATTTCCGGAATACGATCGTGATCATGACCTCGAATGTTGGTGCGGATTTGATCAAAAAACAAGGGGACCTAGGGTTCCAACCGCAGAAAGAGGACATGAATTATGAATCTTTGAAACATAAACTTTTGGATGAGACCAAAAAAGTGTTTCGCCCTGAATTCTTGAACCGCGTGGATGATATTATCGTTTTCCATCCTTTAACCCGTCAGGACCTGGAGCAG
>CAYQTU010000067.1:0-8695 GCA_964420575.1 uncultured bacterium | reverse complement strand
ACCGCCATGCGGACCGCGATCCCGTTTGTGACCTGTTTCAAAATATAAGACTGCGGACTATCGGCAAGCGCGCTTTCAATTTCCACACCGCGGTTGATCGGCCCGGGATGCATCAGGATCGCATCAGGTTTTGCGTACTTAAAAAGATCCAGGTTCAATCCGAAAGTGCTGGCATATTCTCGGATACTTGGAAAAAGCGTTTCATTTTGACGTTCCATTTGGATCCGCAAAAGGGTTACGGCATCCGCACCGTCCAAGGCCTTTTTAACATCGTGGACCACTTTTACTCCAAGTTCTTCAATGCCCCAGGGGACAAGCGTTTTAGGTCCGCAGATCACTACCTCGGCCCCAAGCTTGGTCAATCCCCATACATTCGAGCGTGCCACGCGGGAATGCAGAATATCCCCTACAAAAGCGACTTTGAGGCCTTTGATCTTTCCCTTAAGTTCACGGAGCGTGAACATATCCAGAAGCCCCTGGGTGGGATGCTCATTGATCCCGTCCCCTGCGTTCACGATCCCACATTTGGTATAATTGGAGATACGGTGAGGAGCCCCGGAAGAGCCATGCCGCATCACGATAAGATCCACTTTTAAGGCTTCAACGTTCGCAATCGTGTCCCAAAGTGATTCTCCTTTGGTCATACTGGAACCGCTGCTGGCCATGCTGATCGTATCCGCACTGAGGCGTTTTTCAGCAAGTTCAAACGAGACGCGGGTACGAGTACTCGGTTCAAGGAACAGATTCACAACGGTCTTCCCGCGCAAGGCCGGAACTTTTTTAACTTCGCGCTGTGAAACCTCGCTAAAAGATTTCGCGGTATCAAGGATCAGTTCAATCTCTTCCCCTGAAAGGTCTCGAAGGCCTAAAAGGTCTTTGCGTTTCCATTTTATTTTTTCAGACGGCGTCATTCTCTTTCTCCTCCTGAAACGACGGCTTCATCTTTTCCGTCAGATTCTTTAAGCCGGATCACCACGGTTTCTTGGATCGCTGTCGGGACATTTTTCCCTACATAATCCGCTTTGATCGGCAGTTCACGATGCCCGCGATCAATAAGCACTGCCAGTTGAATGGCTTTAGGACGGCCAAGATCGATTAAAGCATCTAACGCTGCGCGGATAGTTCGGCCCGTAAAAAGAACATCGTCCACAAGAATGACGGTCTTTCCTTTAAGATTGAAAGGGATATTAGTTTCATGGATTTCAGGATTAGGCCCCACTTCGCTGAGATCGTCCCGGTATAAGGTAATATCCAGGATCCCAACAGGGATCTCTTTTTTTTCGATCTCATGGATCTTTTGCTGAAGGCGTTCGGCGATAAAAACCCCGCGTGTTCGTATCCCCACGAGGGCTAAATGAGAAGTGCCTTGATTCCGCTCGAGGATCTCATGAGCAATACGGGCTAAAGCACGCTCGATCCCGCCCGCATCCAGAACTTCTTTTTCATGAGCGCTCATGCCGGCTCCGGACAAAAAAATACCCCGCATCTTTGTGCAGGGTCTTTACGAAAGATAGATTGTCTTTTCATTTTTTCACCTTTGTCGGCGTCTCAGCGCCGTCTTAAAAGGGTTCCTTTGATCAAAAGCTGGCGTAACAATACACGCTTTTTAGCATTTTGTCAAGTTAGGGAAAATCAGATAAGTGTGAGAAAGCTTTCTCTATAAGCCGAGTTCTGTGCCTGTTACCTAAGTAACAGCAATGACCATCTATCTCGGGCCTTTATTGCTAAAGGCCTCATTCGGCTGACCCGGTAAGGGCCCCATCTTTCGATAGAGCAGGAACGGGTTATTCCCGCTTGCGCTCCTCACCTTATTTAGCCTTTCTTCACGTAGAGATTGCCGCGTTTCACCCTCTGCCGTTCATCACGGCAAAGACTCGTCTCTGTGGCTCTGATCCGCCCCAAATACTGATAACAGCTCTGGGGGGTGGGCATTACCCACTACGATACCCTGTGAAGCTCGGACTTTCCTCCCACAGCGGTTGGACAGGTCGTATCCCGTCTCTCATCATCTGTGCGCGGTCATCCAAGAAAACTTTCTCGATCACTTATCTGAATTTCAAAGAGCAAAAGATCAAGCTGAAGCTTTTTCGCAAGAGCTTAGTTTTTCAAGCTGCTCTTTAGCATAAGCAGCCCATTCTTCTTCGGGATAGGTATCAATCACTTTTTGGAAAGCGTTTCTCGCTTCTCCGGTTTTCCCCAAAGCCGCATAAGATTTCGCCTGATAATAGATCGCGATCTCAGCCATATTCCCTTCCGGATTTTCATCTATATATTCTTGATATTTTGCAATTGCTTTTTCGTATTTTCCCTGCTGGTAAAGATCTTCAGCTTCTGAATAGGGTCCAAATGAGGAGCCCTTAAAATGGCTGCAGGATGAAAAAAGAATAAGGAGCAAAAGTAAACTTGAAAATCCAAAAAATTTCTTCATGTAGTTCATTCTCCTGTTTTTTTGAGAACTATCCGGTATCAGGGATTTTTAGTGTACTTTTCATCTTTGAAGAGGTCAAGGAGAAAGAAAACCCGGCCCTGAGAAGGGGTGCTTCTCATATCACCAGGGGAGGCGATAAGGGCCGGGCTAAACTTAACCAAAGAGGTAGATCAATTGACCGCCAAAAGTGCTTTGTGAATGGTCTCCTTTAAAGACATTTCCATCACCTGCATTGGCATAATCAATCCGATATTCGCCGCGGGCGATTAAATTGTCATATAGCTTATATTCGAGCGTTAATGTATTCCCCAGATCGGTCGCTGCTCCGGCGGTTCCCACTCCGGTCCAGTTACGGTAACGTTTGGAATCATCAAAGATTTCAAAACGGTAGGCTGCAGACAGCTTATCCGTAAATTTATATTTAGCATAAGCCGCATAACCGTACCAAGGCATCCGGTGCTCTAAAATGCCGTCGGTATTGATATCGATCCGGTTTTGATTCCCGTAGTCAAATTCCCCAGCCAGTGAAAGTTTCGAAGTCACATCCCAGCCAAGGACATTAGTGATCAGGAAACGGTTGCGTCCATTTTGAGCATTTAACTCCGGACCAAAATAGCTTGCCGTGGTCCATTTTACGTTCTTGAACGGGCTGAAGCTTATGGCATTCTCAAGAGTTTTATAGACATTGTTATCAATGTCATTATCCCAACCGTTATTGACCCCTGTGGTCACATTGAGAAAATTATCAAAAAGACCAAAGCTGGCCCGAAGCCCCGTATGGGTAAAGGGGATCGCATATCCAAAGGAGACTGACCTAGAGATATTCCAGTTGTTATACCCCTCGATGACTTCATTACCGGCCAACGTTGTCATACGCCCCACTTTAAAATCAACAGCATGAGGAAGCACTTTGCTATCTTCAAAGAATTTTAACGGTGCGACCAGTTGGACATAGGCCTGTTCAAAAGCGAATCCGGTTGAAGAAATCCCGCCATTAGTTGTTCCGTCATTATTCGTCTGAAAATTGTTAAAATAATAACGGGCATCACTTCCCATCATCATATCGATGCGGAACCCGGCGCCTCCTTCCGGATTTGCGACCTTCTCAAACCAAAGTTTGGCCGCATTGACCGAAAAAGTATCTTTCGCCCGGTCCGTCAAGGAGCGTCCGACATTCGTTCCTTTTCCAGAGCCTAGATTGTTCTGATATTGCGTCTCCACATATCCCCCCATATGAATATCAAAAGGGGTTCTCAAAAAGCCTTCCTTCTCTGGAGTTTGAGGCAGATAAATGGTCCCTCCCCCTGAAGGCTCTACCGGTTTAGGAATGGTCATGACCTTGCTTTCCAATGCCGCTAGTTTGCGGTTCAGGTCATCGATCTGTTTTTTAAGGGCAACTACTTCATTATCTTCGGCCCACAGATAACCGCTTCCGAAACATATCCCGATCAAAAAAAGACCCCCGATTTTCCAAAACCGATTTATATTCATGTTCTGTTGTCCTTTCTTTTTTTACCCAATAGCGACATTACTCATTTCACCTGTCCGAATGCGGATGCATTCTTTAAGGTCTAAAACAAAGATCTTCCCATCCCCGATATGTCCCGTGCGTCCGCCTTCTTTGATCGCATCGATCGTGGGTTTTACAAACTCTTCATTGATCGCAATCTCCAATTTGACTTTTTTAAGAAGCCGTCCGGCTTCTTTATGGCCTCGGTAAACTTCGGAGATCCCTTTTTGCCGGCCACGTCCTAAGACGCTTGTGACAGTTACGAGATGAATCTCTTTTTCTTCAAGGATCCGAAGGACCTCGTCCAACCGGTCCGGCTGAATAACTGCAATGATGTATTTCATGGTCTGCCTCCTTATTCCAGTGTGGTATAGCCGGATTCACGATGTTGCGTAAGATCCAGGCCGATTTGTTCTTCACTTTCAGAAACCCGGAGGCCCATCAGGGCATCCACCAGTTTAAGAAGAATGAAGGAAACGATAAAAGAATAGACAATCGTCACCAGAGTTGCTTTGAGCTGAACGAGAAAGAGCCCCGGATTCCCGTAAAAGAGACCATTATTACCAGCCGAATTGATCGCTTTATTAGCCCAAAGCCCGGTCGCAAGCGCACCCCAGATCCCGCCGATCCCGTGAACGCCAAAAGCATCTAGAGAATCATCGTATCCCAGTTTGGCTTTCACCACGGCAACAAAGAAGTAGCAAATGACTGAGACGCCCATCCCTATCCAGATGGCATCCATCGCCCCAACAAATCCCGAGGCCGGAGTAATGGCTACTAGCCCTGCGACAGCACCTGTGATCATGCCAAGCATGGTCGGTTTAGAATTGAACTTCCATTCTAAAAGGGCCCAAGTCAATCCGGCCGCTGCTGCCGCAACATGCGTAACTACCATGGCATTGACCCCAAGACCGTTCGCAGCTAAAGAACTGCCGCCATTAAACCCGAACCATCCAAACCACAAAAGTCCGGCACCAAGCACCGCGAACGGCAAATTATGCGGAGGCGACATATGATGGGGATATCCTTTTCTTTTCCCCAGCACAAGCGCTGCCGCCAAAGCCGCAATCCCGGCATTGATATGCACCACAGTCCCGCCTGCAAAATCGAGCGCACCCGCATTTCTCAAAAAACCGCCAACCCCCCAAACCCAGTGAGCCACTGGATCATAAACAAATGTCGCCCAAAGAAGCGAAAAAGCGCAAAATGAAGAAAATTTCATACGTTCAGCGAAAGCCCCCAGGATCAAGCCCGGAGTAATGATCGCGAACATGGCTTGAAAGAGCATAAAAGCTTGATGCGGAATGGTCGCCGAATAATCCGCATAAGGCTCGAGCCCTACTCCTTTCAATCCCAGCCAACTTAAATTCCCGATCCATCCTTTGATATCAGGGCCAAAGGAAAGGCTATAGCCAAAAAGAACCCATTGAAGTGTAATCAAACACATCAGCGCAAAACATTGCATCAGGACCGAAAGAATATTTTTTTTACGGACAAGTCCTCCGTAAAAAAAAGCTAGTGCTGGCGTCATCAAAAAAACAAGTCCTGCTGAGATCAATACCCAAGCCGTATCCCCGGCGCTGACCGTCGCAGGAGCCATATCCGCAGCCCAGGCCCATTTGGGCAACATTAAAAGCATTAAAAATCCAACAGCATTTAAAAATTTGAACGTTCTTTTCATCTTTATTCCCTCCCAAAGGTACAAATTCGTACTACATTTTTGTATTTCCCCTGGCTCTTACCCTTCACCCCTTTTTGTTACCTATTGAGATAGCAAGATGAATGCCAATTCAAATTTTAAGAAAGAGAACGGATGGATTTTCTATAAAAATCAAGAGAGGAAAATACTTTTGAGGGTAGATAAAACGACTCAAAAGAAAGAGTGGGCCCGCCTGGACTCGAACCAGGGACCAAGCGATTATGAGTCGCCTGCTCTAACCAGACTGAGCTACGGGCCCGAATGAGAAGGCTTTAGCAGCTCCCTTGACCCTGTGGTTTAAATAAATCCAGGATATTCAAGGGCTAATCAAAAATAAAGTGTGATTAGGATAACTAAGAAAAGAAGGAATTGCAATGGACAATCTCGGAGGAAACGCGCTTCAGGATCAACGTAGTTTGAGGATATGCTCAACTTTACTTTGAAGATTGGTCAGGTCAAAAGGCTTCTCAATAAAACCGCTGATCCCTTCCAGATCAAAAAGCGAGCGCATGGAGCCTCCGACACCTGTCAGGACAATAACCGGGGTTTTTCGGATTTTTTCTTGTTCTTGAAGATTATCCTGGCGGTAGGAACGCAACTTCCGGAGGAAGGTCAATCCATCTTCCCCTCGAGGAATACGCACATCCAAGAGAACACAATCCGGTTTGCTCTTTGAAACTTGCTGGAAACCTTCAGCCCCATCATGAGCGATCAGGACTTGATGGCCTAGAGATTCGAACCGCTCTTTGACGATCTGGCAGACGTCATCTTCATCATCAATGATCAAAATACATTTCTTCCGTTCGGACACTGAAGAGCCTCTTTGGTTTTTGCTTTAACTATTTATCGTCAAAGGTGCGAATAACTGAATAGCCAACACCGTTATTCTATTACTCGCTGAGTTTGATATCCAGAAAATTCTTGAGCTTCCGGGCACGTGTAGGGTGGCGTAATTTACGCAACGCTTTAGCTTCGATTTGACGGACACGTTCTCGGGTTACATTAAAAATATGTCCAACCTCTTCCAGTGTCCTCGGATAGCCGTCCCCTATGCCGAAACGCAACCTTAGAACTTTTTCTTCACGTTCCGTAAGGGTCATCAGGACATCATCCATCTGTTCTTTAAGCATACTGTAAGCAGTTGCATTGGCAGGAGAAACTGCAGATTTGTCCTCAATGAAATCACCAAAGCTGGTATCTCCGTCATCACCGATCGGCGTTTGTAAACTGATCGGTTCTTGGGCGATCTTTAAGATCCCTTTGACTTTATCCAGAGGCATTTTCATCACATGCGCTACTTCTTCAGGGGTGGGTTCACGTCCAGTCTCTTGGACCAGATGCCGGGAAGCCCTGAAGAACTTATTGATCGTTTCGATCATATGAACCGGGATGCGGATCGTGCGGGCCTGATCCGCGATCGAACGGGTGATTGCTTGGCGGATCCACCAAGTGGCATAGGTGGAAAATTTATAACCCCGTTTATATTCGAATTTATCAACCGCCTTCATCAGTCCGATATTCCCCTCCTGGATCAAGTCTAGAAAGGAAAGACCGCGGTTGGTATATTTTTTAGCAATGCTGACTACAAGGCGAAGGTTGGCCGCGACCAAAGCCTTTTTGGCCTTAGACAGTTCCCACTCTTTCCGGACAATAGCTTTAAAATGCTCCAAAAGTTTTTCTTCCGGCTCTCCCAGCTCGTGAAGGATCTGGCGGCTCCTCTCTTCTAATTTACCGATCTGTCCGCGCACCGAACTGCGGCGAAGTTTTTTGATGCCATCTCGGTTCCTTTTAAGTTCGCGGAGTTTTGCGCGCATACTCGCAATGATCTGCTCGACGATCCCGATACTGAGATTGAATTGCAGTAAAAGTTCTGTCACATTGGATTTTTTTCTCGAGGCTCTGAATTTGCGGATCAACATTTTGAGCTTGCGCTTGATCGTCTGGATCTTGACTTCCTGCTCTTCGTCAATGATCGCTTCAAGCTGGACCTGTCCGTCGAGGATCTTTTTGGCAAGTTCTAAAACTTCAAATCGGGCCGCTTTGGTCTGATAGACCACCTTCTTCAGCTCTTCTTCGCAATGCTCGATGCGTTTGGCAAGATTGATCTCTTCTTCCCGAGTCAATAAGGCGATCTGCCCCATCTGGCGCAAATAGGTCCGCACGGGATCATCCATCCGGACACGCTCTTCTTCCCCGATCGCATCTTCTTCAAGCTCACTGTCTTTATCTTTTTTAGCTTCAACATCCTGGATCGCTTCAGCCGCGGGTTTGGAGGGGCCCGTTGAGACTTCAATCTTTTTTTCAGCAAGTCTTCCGATAATCTCTTCAACCGCTTCAGGATTATCCATCTCTTTAGGAAGATGTTTTTTCATCTGCTCAATGGTCACATGCCCTTGTTTTTTCCCAAGGGTCAGAAGGACTGCAAAAACCGAATCGAATTTCTTAGAGGAGATCTTCTTCTTAGGGGCCTGCGCGACCGAAGAGGCCTTGGAAATTGCTTTCTTTTCTTTACCCTTAAGCGCTTTGGGAACCGGCTTTAGGGGAATAGGATGCAGGCGCTTGGCTTTTGAGGGTTTTTTAGCTACGGGCTTTTTATGGGTTTTTTTCATAAGCTGGGTATTATAGTTATCCTTTGTTTTTAAACCAAGTGATTTATTTCGGGCCTTAAGACTCTCGAGAGACCTTCAGAAGCTTCTGGTATTCCTGGGTATACAAGTTGACTTGTTTTTCATTACTCTTTTGCTCAGCTTCCGCGATCAACCGGCGCAATTCTACAAGCCTTTCCGAAAGCCTTTTCTTCTTGATCTGGCGCAAACAATCAGTGAAGATCTTTTCCTTCTCTTCCGCATCATCCAGCATGGCCATGACGCCCACTAATTGCTCCCGGTATTTTTCATCCTCGATCTTACTGAGGAAACCAGTAAATGAGATTCTTTTATCTTGTTCATTAGCTTTTTTGAGCAGTTTAAAAAGATTCTGGGAAATCAAAGCTTTAAAATCTTTTTCTTCAAGCTCTAAGCACCCCTTCTCACGGAGAGGTGCATTTTCAGACATAAGC
>CAYQTU010000066.1:0-8864 GCA_964420575.1 uncultured bacterium | reverse complement strand
CCCGCCCAGCGCATCATAAGCATAGGCGATCGTCCGAACAGTCCCGTCCGCCAGAATGATTTTTTCAGCCATTCCGTCATGGTTATAAACGATCTGACGGCCATCCGAAGGCGGTAAAATGAGCTTGATCAAACGGAAACCTTGCCCCGATTGAGCTTCAAAAACTTTTTGGGTACCATCCGCAAGCTCTTCAGTGTAGGTTTTGAGGTTTTGCTGAGCATCTAAGCCGAGGGTATGCAACCGACGGCCGTCCGGGAAAAGGATCTCAGTGATATTCTGACCGTTAAACAGGATCCGCTTCCCGTCCTGGAATTTCCATTCCCGCAAAAGAGCTTCTCCATCCTGAAAATCATAGATACGGCCGTCCACGGTCTCGAATCCCGTCAGAACACCGTTTTCAATGCGCTGGACGATCCCGGCTTGGGTCGTCAAAAGGCCGTTCAAAAGGTTCCCTTCATCGTCAAAAATAAAATCTGAAAGACTGTAACCGTTCACAAGCTCGAGAAGCAAACGCACAATGTCTTCATCCGTAATTTCCCCATCTCCGTTCGCGTCTTCACGAATGCGCTCAAGGACACCCGAATCCGTCTGAATCTGATTCAAAAATCCGTTTTCATCATAATGAAACAAAGCACCGTTACGATCGACCTGCAAGCCCGACAAGAAACCAGAATCTTGAAAAGCAGAGTATTGGACTTCCTGCCCCAGCGCGTCATAAGAAGAAGACAAGCGTCCTTCTGTAAAAACATGCCGGCTTCCATCCTGGAGCCGAATCTCTTCAAGAACGCCTTCTCCGGAATAAAGGGCTCCTACCAGTGCCTGATCTCCAGGGATACTAGAAAGTTCAAGGTTCAAAACCGTCCTAAGAGAACCATTTTCTGTGAGACGATCATAAAAAAAGTGCTCCCCATTTTGTCCCAAAACTTCACGTAGGATACCTTTTCCATCAAAGAGGGAATATTGGCCTTCCAGAGTAAAGATCCGCGTATATTGCGCTTCAGTCTGGGAAAGTTTTTGAAATCCGTAATATTGGATGCCGTCCTGCAGGATCTCGCGCACGATCCAGCCGGTTGGGAGATAATCAAGCATGCTCCCGTCGCTATAAACCTTTCGCAGCACCTTGCCTTCCCAAAGGATCTCCCGGGTCCCATCCGGATAGACCAGAACCGCTTCTTTTATTTCATTCTCGGGATCAAAAACAAAATGGGTAATCCGAATACCGGTCGATGTCCTGATCTCAATCAGTTCGCCGTCCACATAATAAAGTTTGATACCATTCTCCAGGGTCTGATAAAAAGCATCTCTCAGATCCGTTTCTTCAGGAAGCGGCAAAGCGATCTCTTTTAGAATATTCCCTTCCGGATCCGAAACAACGATCGTGCAAGGCTCTTCATAAAGATACCGGACCGTTCGTCCGTCAGAGAAAAGGAATTTTTCCACACGTCCTTGATCATCATAAAAGACCGTCTCATGGCCAGGAGTAATTTCTTTAAGCGGCTTATCATTCGAATAAACGATCTGCGTCCCGTCATTTAGAATATCCCCATAAGAACTCTCGGACCAAAAAATACGGCATCCAGCTATTCTGCCGTCCTCTTGAATAATCCGAGCTCCGACAGGTTCATTCTGCTGAGCTCCCCAAACGAGCCCTTCTATTAAAAAATCAGGAACAAAAGCTCCCTTACCATATGCAAATGAACTTTCCGAAACGCTATAATCCTCTTTTGCCGGGTCCATAAAACCCGGGTCGGCAAGAACATTGCCGCCGGTCCATCCTTCGCCCGTACCCGATCCGATCGCCGGCGGAAGATGCCCCATGAGGGCTGCCGCATTTTCTTGGTTATGAAAAAAGATGTTCTCCAAAACGGCCGAAGATCCCGGCGTTTCTTCCCGAATGGACTGGAGGGTTTGATGGGTAATGATATTGTTATAGATCTTCGGAGCCTCATTCCCCTGAACGTCGATCCCGATCTGTCCCATAAAACTTTCCGCAACACGGAAACGGTACCATCTCACATCGACTTCTAAGGGATGCGGATAAGTCATCGAACCGTCATCCAGCCATGAAGTCCCGCCTTCCTGCTTCAAAACCCGGTAATCCTCAAAAACTCCAGACGAGACTTCTTGGCGGACCCGCTGCCAAGTGGCTCCATAATCGTTAGAATATTCGATAAAATAGGAAAAAGCGGCCGGAGGATCGAGCAATTGGAGTGTAAAACCCTGACCGGGCATGTAGCGGATATTCGAGATCCGGAGAAAGGGATTCTCTTCATAATTCGCGATCGTATTGAAACGGATCACATTCTCCGACCGCGGTGTTTCGATCGCCGTCGGGTTCCCGAAAAAAAGGTTCCTCTCGATCAAGACTTCCGGCACCTCCGCAGCGACATGAACTCCGGCACAAAGATTCAACCGGATCCGGTTCTCCCGAACCTGGACACCCTCCCCTTCAATCGAAACTGCCCCGAGGATCTGCCCCTCTTCGGACCTCGCCCCCGTGATCGTAAAACCCGAGATCTGATTATGCCCGAACGCGCGGATGACCGGGCTTCCCGGGGCATAATCCCCATTCAGGACCGTCGTTTCGGCATTTTCCCCTTTAAGTGAAACGCCATCCTTTAGTACATAGTGCCCATGGTATTCGCCGGCATGAACCAAGACCGCATCTCCGGTTTGAGCTGTATCGATCGCATCTTGGATGGATTCATTTTGGTACACATGAAAAACAGATGTCCCGTCCGAGTTTGTTTCACGCCGTAATTTTCCGTCTTCATCATAAGTTTCATTCGCGTTCGGTGGCATTAGAGGTGTAGAGGCGGGACTTAAAGGTGAATCGCCGGCTAAAAAATCGACCGTTGTATCGGCCTCAGCGGTTCCTGCTGCATCCTCTGAAGTCTGCGTAAGCACTGTTTCCGGCTGAACGGATTGCGCTTGATATTCACTGTAAGGATTCGCTCCTTCCGCCCAAACGATCTGAGACCAGGTAAAGGTGAGGATCGTTATAAAAGCAATGATCTTTTGACTTTTACGGCTACCTTTTTGGGTTAAGGATAGACGTTCTTCGGAAGAGATCGGTTTTTCATGAGATTGTTTAGAAATATTTTTGAGAAGGGAAGAAAATTGAAGCCATTTGACTGACTTGAAACACGGGCGAGCTTTTTCTAAAGCTTTTTGCTCCTGTGTTTTTCTTTTTGAAGAGGTGCTCATATCCATTCCCTTTATTTTGGGTTCATCGTTTCACCTCCTAAGGATAGAACACGAAGCGCTTAAAGAAAACAAAAAGGAAGGACTCTTTTGGGAAAGATATTTTAATAATAGATAATTATCTATTAAAAATAGGAAATTTGATTTAACTTCAATTGCGGCAAGAAGTAAGCCAAGGAATCCGTATTTTAACGAGGCAACAACACTTTGGCGGCTGAGGGTTTATGCTCGAGAATATCGAGGATCTCGTTGATACAGCTTTGGATATGGGGCGGGGGGTTATCATCAAAAAGGAGAAAGAGGTTTAAAAGAAAGCGCCGGATTTCGGTCGCAAGTTTCTTGTTCCGGATCTGGTCTAATCGAGTTTCTAATTCGGTTAATGACATAAACTGCTTTCTCCTGGCTGTTCTAAAAAAAATATAACACTCAATTTAAAATAATTCAAGCCTTTATAAAACTTTAATATTGCAATTTATAGCATTAAATAGCTTATAGCTGATTTATTTATTGTTTCTCCTCTACCCTGACTTCAAATACCGTTCCACGGACACCGCTTAAGGCGGTTGGGGTCCTAACTTCAAATTTTGAACCTCCCTGAAGTTTTGCGGCATGGACGAGGACTTTCCCGAGCGCAAGATCAAGCAGGGTTTGACGGTTCCCGGTCTCGGAATGGATCTCAGCCTTATTGATCCTGAAAAGGCTTCCTTCCCCGATCTCCACCTCGCCGATCTTTCCCTCATCCAGGCTGACTTTCACTGAAGCATTGCCTGCGGTTTTGACCTCATCTCCCACCTCAAGCGTCATCCCGTCTTGAACGGGCTGCGGTTCTGCCAATATTTCTTTGCCGTTCTTTTTCTCTATTTTCCGGACCCAAGCCTCACCGTCAATTTTTTTGATGATCCCGACCCTCTGGATCGCCATGATCTGATCTGTTTTCAGCTTTTTATCGATCTCATCCATGATCAGATTTGTCAGATCGCTTGCATCCCAGCTGTTCTTGACCGGGACCCGTTGTTTATGGACCATGTTCCGGAACGGGACCTTGGCGATCTCTCCGGGCATCAGAAGCTTCATATCATACCCGCGGTCCACAACATAAACGGACCCTTCGATCACTTCCACATCCGTCTTGAGGTTCACCGCCTTTTGCACATCAAAATAGGCGTTCACCACCAGTTCCTTGTTCCCGATCTCATCGGTCACTTCTTTTACTTTCTCATCGCGAAGTTCGCGTCTCTTGCCTTCGGCCTCTTCTTTTTTGGTTTCTTCTTTTTCTCCGTCCTTACGGATCTCTTTGGAATCATCATCATTTAAGACTTCAGAGTCTTCTTTTTCTCCGGAATCCGTGCCCGAATTTTCCTTCTTCGATTCGATCGTCAGCCCCTGCCCGTTCGCTTCGCTTTTGTCTTTGTTGGGATCTTCAATCTCTAGGTCTTGTTCAAGATTCTGATCCTCCCGCTCTAATTCAAATTCCACCCAGGGGTTGGCGGGCGTTGTTCCCGGATCAGGGGTTGTCGGATTATTTAAGACATTGTTAAGCGCCCCGTCCGTGGTATTGGTCGGGTCAGAAGTTGTTGAACTGGAATCATCACCCCCCGAGCTTCCTCCTCCATCATTCAAAACCCCATTAACGCTGCCCCCTGGAGCTGTTACATTACTCAGAAAAAGGTGCGAGGAGGATGAATCGCCTGACACCGCGCCCACATATACATCCCCTTGGACATCTACATTCGTAGCGCTGCTGTCTGTAATGGATAGACCTACGCCGTTAACGGGATTATATGACAACATCCCGACCAGGCCGCCCACATGGCTAAATCCACTAATTTCAATTGTTGATGGATTGCCATCTCCTAAAACATAACTTGAATTAATAAACTCTCCGGGCCCCTGGGATGACCCTACTTCTCCGACCAAGCCGCCAAAACCAACCCCTGAACCACCGTTACTTTGGACTGTCCCTGAGAAATAGGAATTGTTGATTTCTGCAGCTACGTAACCGACCAATAATATAGCCGAGGACATGCACCCCACTAACCCTCCGACCCAGCCATCTCCTGTAACATTCCCGATCATGTGGGAATTTGAAATAACACTTCCAACGCTTTGTCCCGTTAACCCCCCCACCGCGCTCAGCGCACTCGAAATATTTCCCGTCACAGATGATTGAGTCAATGTTGACGTGCTTAATTGTCCCGCAATCCCCCCTACAAAATGATTGGCATTGATAGTTACATTGGTCACATCGACATTTGAAATTGAGGAAATTCCAAAATCTAAATTCCCATAAGCGCTACCCATTAATGCCCCTACATAATCGTGTCCAGAAATAACAAATTGGTCTAAAATTAAATCCTGGATTGTCACATTCCAAGTCCTTCCAAATAACCCTGTATAGTCTCCCGTATAGTCCTCAGTAGGGTTATTAATTGTTAATTGCGTAATCGTATAATTATTCCCATCTAAAGAGCCGGAAAAAGAATTAATAACAGGGTCACCAACCGGATCAAAGCCGTAATAATTAGCAGGATCTGAAGCATCCCCCGAACCTTTATAATTCCAGAACTGCGTTGTGCTGGCATTGATATCATTCGCAAGGGTGTAGTTTGCATCCAGATCAAGCGCCATCATCTGGAGCTCTTCAACGGTCGTGATATTCGTCGTCCACTCGTTCTGCAAATGCGGCAGTCCCGCCATGATCCAGACCCCGTTATGCCCGGCGCTCACTCCATCCGCATCAAAATCCCATGTTGAATAAACCGCATGAGTTTGATCTTTTAAGGCCGCTAGGGTTGTTGCCGCGCCTTTTCCAGTTTGGCTTCCATGCGTATCATCAACGTAATAAGAATCTGTGACCGTACCTCCAACATTGCTTCCGACCAAACCTCCTACAAATAATGTTCCGGAAACAGTTCCTGCCGCAAAAGAGTTCGTAATCGAAGTAGTAAGATAGCCCACCAAGCCCCCAACATGATAGGCACCTCCGCCTCCGATTACGGTTGCAAAGGCATAAGAAGAATCAATTTGACTGCCGACTTCGTTGTAACCTACCAATCCGCCGGTAAAATTACCGCCTGTAACCGTGCCTGAAAAATACGTGTCCTTAATCACCCCTTGGTTATAACCGACAAGGCCGCCCGCATACAGTCCGTAATAAACCCCATCGCTTGAGGTCACCGTACCCGTTACACGAACATTGTAAATGCTTTGCGCCGCAGAAGACTGGTTCATGCCGGCCACACCTCCCGCAAGCGGCGTTCCGCCTGTGCTGATCGAAACATTTTCAAGGCCGAGATTTTTAACCTCCGCGACACCGTCTAAAACTCCAAAAAGGCCCGCATAAGATTGGCCGCTGCGATTCACTGTTAATCCCGTAACAGTGTTCGAATTCCCATCCAAAATACCGGTAAAAGGAGTAGCCTCAAGAGGACCGATCGGCACAAACCCGTAATAGTTGGCAGGGTCTGAAATGTCTCCGGAACCTTTGTAATTCCAGAATCGTGTTGCACTGGCATCGATATCATTCATTAACGTAAAATCACCGTCCAGCTTGTTCTGCATGAGCTGAAGATCAAAAACACTGTAGATCTTCGTAGAATAAGAACCTGTAATGCCGGCAAATTCGTTTTCCACGAGATATTCATCCGTATTCATTCCGAAAAGACCGCCAAAATGAGAAACCCCGGAAACCGTTGCCGTGGAATAGGAATTGGTGATATTCGAGGCCTGATTGATCCCGACCAGACCGCCTATGCCGCCATGGCCCGTTACGCTTCCCGTGGCGTAACTGTTACTGACCGTGGAATTCGCCATATTCCATCCGACCAAACCGCCGATCCAGTCACCATCCGAAGTGTTCCCGCTGACATTAGCGCTTGAGTGGCTATTCGTAACAGTTGACGCATGATCATTGATCCCGACTAAACCGCCTACCGCACTTCCCGTCGTGCTGCTGACGCTTCCCGTGGTATAAACATTATCGATCGTGCTCCCATAACCATTTCGGCCCACAACGCCGCCCACTCCGACTTTCCCTACTATATTGACACTAGTAAGCCCCAGGTTTTGGATCGTTGCTCCGCTTGTTACGCCAAAAAGACCGACATCATCTTCTCCCGGACGATCCATGCGAAGGCTGCTAATCACATGGTTATTGCCTTCCAGGGTCCCCGTAAACGGATTTGCGAGATCTCCGACAGGGTTAAAATCAAAGGCCCCTGCGGAAAAATCGCTTGCGAGGACATAATCCGCATCAAGATCCACGGCTATCAGCTGCAGCTGAACGGCATTGGTGATGGTCGTCGTATGTTCCATCTGGAGGTGGGGATAATAGGCCATGATCCAGTTGCCGATCGTCCCGTCCCCGGCCACATTAAAATCCCAACCGGAAAAACTGGACTGCTGGGTCATGCTTGAAGTATCAAGACCGGTGATCCCGGCAACACTAAGGCCGCTTCCCCCGTAAGCCGCACCTACATTACTAGTTTGGAAATTATAATAATTCCCTGAAAGCAAACCGCTTTGATAACCTCCGATAAATCCACCGTAAGAAATAATGCCTCCG
The DNA here is from genome assembly GCA_964420575.1 of uncultured bacterium. Lineage (GTDB taxonomy): Bacteria > Omnitrophota > Omnitrophia > Omnitrophales > Aquincolibacteriaceae > CAYQTU01. The sequence goes on along the minus strand of CAYQTU010000066.1, from coordinate 1,096 downwards.
CTTACGTAGCCTGTTGAATAACTATTGGTCACTTGGGAATTTTCGTTGCTCCCGATAAAACCCCCTTGCTGCATCCCGTCTCCCGTAAAGTTCAGGACATCTCCCCAGGAATAAGAATTAGAGACCGTTGAATTGAAATTTTTTCCGATGAAACCCCCTAAATAAAAACGCCCTTCAACATTCCCGGTTGAATAAGAATTACTGATCGTGCCATTAGCATTCCACCCGATCAATCCGCCAAGATAGCTGTAACCCTGCACTGTGCCTGTTGCATAAGAATTTTGGATCGTCCCTCCATTGGTCCCGACTAATCCCCCGACATAAGATGAATTAGAGCCCCCGGTAATCCTAACCGCAGCGTGAGAATTTGAGATAGTCGACGAACCAGACATGCCGACTAAACCACCTAGATAGTTAGCGTTGGCAGAACCCGCGGTCAAATTCCCCGCCACATGAGCATTAGAAATAAGTGTACTAACAATGTGCCCTGCTAAACCACCAGCATAGTACCCTCCGGTAATATTGAGACCAGTAAGACTAATGTTCTGGATCGTTGCATTGTTAGTTTCACCAAACAAGCCCACATAAGATTCAAGAGGACGGTTGATCGTAAGCCCGCTGATTGTAAAATTGGATCCTTCAAATTTGCCGCCAAAAGCATACTCCGGATGAAGAGCATCATCGTTCCCGATCGGATCAAAACCGGCATTGCTGTTCCAGGTTGCAGTTGCGGAAGCATTGATGTTATTGTCAAGCTTGAAGGATTTTGCAAGGTTGTTCTGCATCGCTTGAAGCTGCGTCACATCATAGATCAAATAAGGATCAAGTTCCGTACCGCTTCCCACGGTTTTGGCAAGGGTCACCGCCGTGGTTGTCGGAGTATTGGTGTAAACCGTCGTCACGCTCCAGTCATCCGTATTTCCTGAAGTATAAATAATGTCCGTAAGATTACTGGCAGATTCATTCCGTGCAAGGGTCAGGGTTTTGACACCGGAGATAGCACCGATCGAAGAATCATCCGAAGCCTGAAGCGTCAGATCATGATTATTCCCGGTCAGGGTGTAGATCGAGGCCCAGTCGATCATCCCGATCCCGT
>CAYQTU010000065.1:0-8890 GCA_964420575.1 uncultured bacterium | reverse complement strand
GCGATCAAAATAAGAGGGAAGCAATCCCGCGCAAAAAGCTTGGCAAATACGTATCCCATGCCATACGAAGCGCCAGTGATCAAAACGTAGCCGGTTTTGATTTTTTGATCAGAGACCATCTTAAGACCTGGATTTTAAGATCTCGAGCGATCGCGCGATCTTTTCAAAGGTATTGATGGCCCGATCGATCTCTTGAAGAGAATGGCCTGCGGTGACTGTAGCGCGGATACGAGTGGTATTAGGCTGTACCGCGGGAGGCAGGATAGGAACGATGAAGATCCCTTCATTTCTTGAAAGGCGGGTCATTTCTAGGGCTTTGGCTTCATCGCCGATCACGATCGGGACGATGGCGGTCTGGCTTTTTAAGGTATCAAAGCCTCGGGCCTGCAATGTCTTAAGAAAATAGTCCGTATTTTTATGGAGCTTTTCAACGCGCCAAGGCTCGTCTTCGATCACTTCAAAGGCGGCTTTGGCAGCTGCGGCAGATGCCGGAGGGAGAGCCGCGGAAAAAATGAAAGGTCGGATCGAATGCCTGAGGTAATTGATCAATTTGGTCCGGCCGGCGATATACCCGCCGATACTCGGGATAGTTTTACTGAGTGTTCCCATTTTGATATCGATCAGTTCTTCTTTAGGATCGATCCCAAAGTGCTCTTCGATCCCATGGCCTTTTTTCCCAAGTACTCCGAGCGAATGAGCTTCGTCGATCATCAGAAGGGCTTTAAACTTTCGACAGAGCCGGATCACTTCAGGAAGATTGACAATGTCCCCATCCATACTGAAGACAGCGTCTGTAACCACCAGCTTGGTCCCGCTTTTTGGAGCTTCTGCGAGGGATTTTTCAAGGGCTTCCATGTCGTTGTGCTCAAAACGAATGAACTGCGCTCGGGAAAGAATACAACCGTCCACAATACTGGCATGGTTGATCTTATCAGAGATGACCGTATCGTTACGCCCTAATAAAGCTGAAATAGTCCCGAAATTTGCCCCATAACCCGATGCGATCGCTACGGCAGCTTCAGTCTTTTTGAATGAAGCGATCTTTTTTTCTAATTCGATGTGAATGCGGTTTGTGCCGGCCAAAAAGCGGACACCATGAGTCCCGGTCCCGAATTCATCGATCGCTTTTTTAGCGGCGGCGTTGATCTTGGGATGACCGAGAAGATCAAGATAGGAATAAGAGGCGAATTGAAGCATCGGGCGGCCGTGGACCGTGACATGGACCCCTTCAACAGTATCTGAGGAATGCATGTAAGGATAAAGGTCCTGCTGCTTCGCGCTCTGAATACGTTCGTTTAAAAGGTCGATTCGAGAAAAAAGGGTATTTTTTTGTGAGTGTCCGGATTCCGTCATGCGGTTGCTTTCTGCTCCAAAACGTTAAAAAATCAGTGAAGTTTATCTTATTAAAATCTAACTATTTTTCAAGCTTCTCTTTTAAAAGAAGAGAACGGAACATCAGACAGGTTTTGAAGAGGACGGCGGGCGGTACTGCTTAATGAGCTCGGCCAATTCATCTGCGCTGATCACATATGGCTTGAGATCTTCCGGCACTTTTTCCCACGTGCCGTATTCTGCGGCGACAATTACCTCTTCGGAAGCCCCTTCAGAAGGGGAAGCCGATATTTCGAGGGGGAAAGCGTTTTCGCTCTGGATCTTGTCCGGAAGGATCTGCATTTGGTAAACCATCAGTTCATACCAATCCGCGATGGATCCGACGTATGAGGCTTTGTTTTTTCCGGTCAAATATTTTTGATGGGCCTCATAGACTGAGAGGGGCATTTTGGAATAAACGAACATGTGCCGGTTCTTTTTCTTGAGTTTTTTACGAATTTTTGCGTCATGTATTTTTTCAAATCCCATGACAATATTGGAGCCAACGCGGACAAGTTCTTTATTGAGCCACCGTAATCCGGAAGAGATCTCCCATCGTAAGAAACCTAGGCCGCTGGCAAGATAGCCCAGGCTTTGCACGCGGGTCGGTTTTTCCCGGAGGCCCGAGATGCCCCAATTGACCGGGAACATGACCGCTCGATCGATGTCATAGATGACATCTTCGAGGAAAACGACCAGTTTGTAGATACGTATCTGCATGACCGGTGTGACGCCGCCCATGCCTTGTCCGCTGAGAAACACTCCAAGCACTCGGGCATCGGATAGCGAAAGCTGGCGAAGTTGTAAGGCGTCAAAAAGCTGGCCGAGGCGACGGACCGGTTCGATTTGAGGAAGTTTTCCGTACGCATATTCTACGGAATCCAGTGATTGCGAGAGAGGACGTTCTTTACGCCGCAGGGAAAGATCAGCCAGTCCGTCCCCAAGCCGGACGAATTCCAGTTCGCTTAACGCAAGCAATGAAACGGAGATATTGTGAAGGTCTGATTTTTTTTTGTAATCATGAACGGTCATCGGATCGCTCCAAAAGAGCTCTTCGGAAGAATCCTCGACCGGGGTCAACGCAAGAGCAGGAGACAAGCTAACGAACAAACATAAAAAGAGAAGGGGAAAGGGTCTTTTAAGATTCATAAAGTCCCTCGATCGGCACGGCATCAAACTCGGTTTTGCCTTTATGGCCGAGCATTTGGATCAAGGTAGGTGTTACCTCGAGGATGCGGTGTGGAGTCGGGTCAATGCCTTTCCGGATATTGGGTCCCGAGAACATAAGCGTAGAACGTAAAGCTCCTTTAGAAATAGCGCCGTGATCAGCTCCGTGGATATCTTCGATCCTGAAATTCCATCCGGACTTAGCGGAAAGACAAAGGTCCGGGTCCTGAGATTGGGCCAGAGCTTCAAGGCGGGGATTCCAAGAAAGGGATTTTACAAGGGCCGTGACCGCTTCCGGGTAGTCTGTTTCATAAGTAGCCGCAAGCCATTCGCTGTCATTATGATATTCCCGGAGAAATTGAGCTGTATTAAAAGCGTGAAATTGAGGATCGTTAAAATAATTAAAAGGATCCCGGACGGAAGTTTCTGTGTAAGAGATCTTTCCGGCCGCATCCTGCGAAAGATTTTCGACGGGAATATACCGGTACCAATCTTTACCGTCCCGGCGTTCATAATGGATCACGGCTTGTGAACCGTCCTGTTTGAATATGCCGATCAGATTGGACGCAAGTTTAAGGAAAACAAATTCCACTGGGTGGGGATCGACCTTCCCGGGAAATTCATTCCGCGAAGAAAGGTCGATATTTAAAAGTTCCTGGATCAAATCAACGGAGCCGCGGTTAGGCCCTAATCCGTAACGGCGCAGTTCGTTGAGAGTATTCGGACGGCTCCAGTCTTTAGAGCCGCTTTGTTTGAGCGGAAGGAAAATGCGGGCTTGTCCGCGGCCCATATTATCGATGTAAGTGTAAGCATTCAGGTCTGTTCCCAAATGAGTGATCGTGTAATCCGGCCCACGGACATTCATTTTAAGGGTCTTATAAAAAAAATCCCGGCCAAGATAAAAAGGCTGATTGTAGATCCCCCCCGCGCCTCCGTAAGAACCGTGGTCCGAAAACAGGACAACGTAGAAGGGGCTTTTGGTGTCATTCCGGGTTATGGCGTCATAGATCTTTCCCATCCAGAGGTCTACTTTTTCCATTTTTTTACTAGCTTCTCCAAAGGGGCCCCAATTGTCGCGATGTTGTTCCGTATCCAGCTCGGTAAACCAGACAAAGGCTAACCGGTACCGGGTGTCCGTAGCGATATAACGCACTGCGTAGTTTCCATTAATGTCATCCAATTTATCGTGGGCCTCTGTTGTCACAAAATAGGGATGCTCGACATCATTCGCAGCAACATGCGGCCAAGCCCAGGGAGTTACATAAGGACTGATGGGGACGATCGAGGGATGAAATTGCTCGCCGAGAAGATCATAAAGGGCCTTGACCTTATTTTGCTTAAGAACCTTCGGGGCAGCGTCCAGTTTGGTCAACATGTTTGCATAGCGCGGGTAATCTTCGCGAATGAAGAAGATTCTTTTCCAGAAATTCTTTTGATGTGTGGGGTAACGCTCGAAAAGGGATTGAGCTTTGAGCCCGCTTTCATTTTGCCATTTTCCGGTAATAAGACTTCCGTAAGCATTGACTGTCAGCGAGGGGAATTGACTGAAAAAATTAGGGAAGCGGAGCCCTTGATCGTAAAAGAATTTTTTGATATTCGGAAGACGTCCTTCCCGCACCATATTGTCGACCATGTCGGGACGAAGGCTGTCGACAAAAATAAAAAGGACCTTCGCATCCGGAAGAGGACCCGGCGCAGCAGATTTTTCCGTAGACGTCCCGGCATAACCCGGAGTGATCAAAAGACAGAGCAAGCTAATGCCTAACACGCTAGCGGATAATTTCTTGAGCAGGATTCTCTTTTTCATGAGTGAACAGATTGTAGAGAAATCCTACCCTTGAATTCAAGGAAAATAAATCTAAGGATAAAAAAAGGGACAAATGATCTGGGGTGGGCGACGGGAATTGAACCCGCAACCCCAAGATCCACAATCTTGTGCTCTAACCAGATTGAGCTACGCCCACCATGTGAAAGATGACAGCAGGAGTGCATTATAACTAAAAAAGTGTTTAAGGAAAGGAAGAAAGCAATATAATAGAACAGTGAGGTGAACGATGAAAGCATTTCTAGTCGGGTTATTGGTGCTCATGATGATGGTGATCCTTTCCGGAGTGGGGATCATGTTGATCCCGCTCTTGCTTGTTCTCGGAGTTTTTTTAAGAATTATCATCAGTATTTTTATCCTTCTTTTGGCGGTCTGGCTTATCGGAAAGGTTACCCTGTATCTGATAGAGCTTCTCAGAAACAAAGAAACCAAGAAAGCATAGCAAGGTCCTGTTATGGAACGCCTCATGACCGCAAAACAAGTGAGCGAGCTTATTGAAGTCAAGCCTTCGACGATCTACCAGTGGGTCCATCTGGGGTTGATCCCGTATGTTAAATTGGGGAAATGCGTGCGTTTTAAAAAGGCCGAACTTTTCCGGTGGATCGATAAAAACTACCGTCAGGAACGCATTTCTTTTAAGTCAGCTGAAAAAAAGCTCGGCAAGCGCTCCTCATCCCTTCAAAAAGAATTCTTTAAATTCTAAATACAAACCGCTAGCCCTTCAGTATGAACCCGAGCGAAATCCTGACCTGGCTTAAAGAGGAAAATAAGAACCGCCTTGAAGAACTCTGGCAGCGGGCCGATCGCGTGCGCCGTGAACATGTCGGTGACGAGGTCCATTTGCGTGGGTTGATCGAGTTTTCAAATTATTGTGTCCGGCTTTGCGAATATTGCGGACTTCGTGTGGCTAATCAAAAGATCGATCGTTACCGGATGAGCCTGGAAGAGATCCTGGAATGTGCGCGCCAAGCCGTTGTTTTCGGATATGGAACAGTTGTGCTTCAATCGGGAGAGGATTGGGGGACCAAGCAAGAATGGATGGCCGAAGTGATCCGGACGATCAAGAAAGAAACATCTCTTGCCGTGACCTTGAGCCTTGGGGAAAGATCGGATGAGGATCTGAAAGCCTGGCGCAAAGCCGGAGCGGACCGGTATCTCCTGCGTTTTGAAACTTCAAATCCGGAACTTTATGCCAAGATCCATCCGAGTCTTGCCGGAAAACTTTCGGACCGCATTAGCCTGCTTAAAAAATTAAGAACCTTGGGTTATGAAACCGGAAGCGGGATCATGATCGGGATTCCCGGCCAAACTTATGAAGACATTGTAAAAGATATCGAACTTTTCCGTACGCTGGATCTGGATATGATCGGTGTCGGACCGTTCATTGCCCATCCCGAAACACCGTTAGCCCGGAAAACTTCCAGATCCGGACAAGTGCCCAATACGGAGCTCATGACGTATAAAGTGATCGCAGTAACCCGTGTCGTTTGTCCCGAAGCGAATATCCCCAGCACGACCGCTCTCGCGACCCTCAATCTTGCGGAAGGACGGGAATTAGGATTATGCCGGGGTGCCAATATCGTGATGCCCAATTTGACTCCTGTGAAATACCGTATGAAATATGAAATTTATCCTGCTAAGGCCTGTATCCGGGAAAATGCAACAGAGTGCCATGGCTGCATGAAACGCCGTATTGAATCCATCGGAAGGCAGATTGGAAAAGGGCAGGGGGGCCGGAAGAGGTCTAAGTATTAAAAAAGGCGGATGATTTTGGGCTTTGGAAATCATTGCCTGTCCCGGAGAAGAAGCCTATAATAAATATAGAGATGCGGTTAGTTTTGGCAGCACCTTAAAAATGGAGCGGGACGGGAGGTGCCCCATGACAGAACCCCAAAGACGCAAGCTGATCGCGACAGGCGCAATTGCTGTTGTGGTAAGTTTGATCCTTTATTTGATTGTTTTTGGGTTAGAATCTTTTGACTGGAAGGGTTTTTTGCTGCTTGTCGGATTTTTTGTGATGGCAGCGAAGATCGCTTCGATCAAAAGAAAAAAGAATCCGTTACTTTAGAGAGCAAACCGTTTGATTTAGCGGATCCTTGAGGCCAAAAGTCTTCACGTGACCTTTTATTAAGTTTTTATCCTCTCCTCATCCAAAAGTTAGCTGATCTAAAGAACGTCTGTGTCTTGCCAAAAACCGTTCCGAAAGGTACACTACACAGCTTATGAAAGAAGAAATTGCCGCATTGAAGGACCGGTTGACGGATCTCAAGGAAAAACTCCAAGAGATAAGGGGGTACCTTTGACCTTGAATCTCAGGAGCGCGAAGTGGCGTCCATTAATGAAAAGATGGCCCGCGCCGATTTTTGGGACCGCCCACAGGAAGCGCAACAAACCGTAGAACGTCTTAAAATCCTTAAAAAGATCGTCGATGCCTGGCATCATGCTGACCGCTCTTGTCATGATCTCTTCGAACTCCTGGACATGGTCGACGAAAATCAAGCTGATGCCCTGAAGGAGCTTGCTGAAGACGTTAACAAAGTTTCCCATGAGGTTGATAGTCTAGAATTCCAGCGTCTTTTTACGGATCCTTTTGACCCCAATAGCGCGATCATCAGTATCAATGCCGGTGCTGGCGGAACAGAGGCTTGTGATTGGGCTCAAATGCTTTTTAGAATGTATACCCGATATTGTGAACAGCATGAATACAAGGTCCAAGTGATCGATCTGATGCAAGGGGAAGAAGCAGGAATCAAAAGCGTGACTTTTTTTGTCGAAGGGCCGTATGCTTACGGCTATTTAAAAGCGGAAGCGGGGGTCCATCGTCTTGTCCGAATTTCACCTTTTGATGCGAATAAACGCCGGCATACGTCTTTTGCCTCGGTGGATGTGATCGCTGAAGTTGAGGATGTCCCCGAAGTCGAGATCAAAGAAACAGATCTCCGGATCGATGCGTACCGGGCCGGCGGCGCGGGAGGACAGCATGTCAATAAAACCTCGAGCGCGATCCGGATCACCCATCTTCCGACGGGGGTCGTAGTCCAATGTCAAAACGAACGGTCGCAGGGGCAGAATAAAGCCGTTGCGATGAAGGTTCTTCGGGCCAGGCTTTATGAAAGATACCGCCAGGAGCAGGAATCCGAACTGGCTAAAAAATACGGTCCCAAAAAAAAGATCGAATGGGGGTCCCAGATCCGTTCTTACGTGTTCCATCCCTATACGATGGTCAAAGACCACCGGACGGATGTCGAGACTTCTAACGGCCAGGCCGTAATGGACGGGGATCTGGATGAGTTCATTCAGGCCTACTTAAAACAGAATGTTTCAAAAGTTTAAGAGCAAAACACTATTTTAAATTACAAAAAAACCGAAGGAGCATGATTATGAAGAAATATATTCAGTTGACGGTGATCCTTATAGCTTGCTTTATGTTTTCCGGTTGTTTGACGCAGGTCGAGGACGGGGAAGTCGGTGTGAAGATCGATTTTGGGCATATCCGCAATGAAGTTCTTGGTGCCGGATGGCATTTCTTTGTGCCGGCGATCACGCAAATCGAAATTTGGAACGTTAAGATCCAAGAGCTTAAAGAGATGGCCAATGTCCCTTCTTCCGAAGGATTGATCTCGCAGTTGGATATTTCCATCCTGTATCAGGTCCCTGCCGACAAGGCAAGCTTTGTCCGCAGGACTATCGGTCCTTATTACGTATCCGTTGTTTTGGAACCTTATGTCCGTGAAGCGATCCGGAATGTGGCGAGCGGTTATGCGGTCAAAGCGCTTTATAGCGAAGCCGGGCGCAAAGAGATCGGTAAGACCATGCTGGAATTCCTTAGAAGCAAATTGGACGAAAAAGGCATTGTGGTCCAGGATGTTCTTCTTCGGGATGTGAAACTACCGCCGTCATTTTCGCAAAGCATCGAATTAAAATTAAAAGCAGAACAAGAAGCCTTACAAAAAGAATTCGAACTTCAGAAAGCAAAAAAAGACGCCGAGATCGAAGTAGCAAAAGCCGAAGGGGTCGCGAAAGCGAACCAGATCATTGGAGATTCGCTCAGAGACAATGAATCTTACCTGAGGTACTTATGGATCCGTGGTCTCAAGGAAACCAAGAATCAAGTGATCTATGTGCCGACTGAAACGGGGCTTCCGATCCTTGAGGCGTCAAGGAATCAGTCGAAATAAGAAATAACAGTTCTCATAAGATAAGCCGGTAGTTCAAAAGATCGCAGAAGCGTTGATGATGCCGTTTGGAGCTTGCGGTCGAGCGAGGGAGTGATGATCAATTTTTTTCTTCAAAAAATATTCGGGACTCAAAATACCCGTACCTTAAAGAAACTTTGGCCGCTCGTGGAACAGGTTAATGTTCTGGAGCCCGCTGTCCAGAAATTGTCCGATGCAGAGTTGCGTGCCAAAACGGATGAATTCAGGAAGCGCCTCGCTGGAGGGCAGACCCTTGACGATATCCTTCCGGAAGCTTTCGCGGTTGTTCGGGAGGCCTCCAAGCGCACGACCAAAATGCGGCATTTTGATG
>CAYQTU010000064.1:0-8929 GCA_964420575.1 uncultured bacterium | reverse complement strand
GAATGCCTGGGTAGCTATGGCCTTTCAAGCTGAAGGGCTTGAAGACGGAGCGAAGATCGTCGGGGAACATCCGGGCGTAGGTTATAGTTGTAGCCGGGATCATGAACTTAATTTTTGGTTTTGGATTTCTGTACCGGGTTTTTGTGATCTTGAAAAACATATAGATATCCTGGCTTATATTTCTAAAGCAAAAAAAGTATTATATTTTCCAACTTTTAAAAGTTATAAAAATGCGGAAGTTTTTTCAGAGAAAGAATTGCCGGTAGAACCTCAGAGACATTGGGTTAGCCCTCTTTCAAGCATGTCCCCGAAAGGTTTTAAGCCGGAAGAGATCGGGTTAGTGCGGGTTTTGCAAGAAGAATTCCCGTTGACAGATGCTCCTTATAAAAAAATTTCTTCTAAAATTGCTCTTTCAGAAACTCAAATTTTAGAATTAATCCAAGAGTTGATGCGTCAGGGCTTTCTTAAACGTATCGGAACGAATCCGCAAACGCCCAGACCGGATGCGGGAAATAAGAGCTTGATCGTTTGGCAGATCCCCGAAGAAAAACATGAGGTTGTTGCCTCGGAGATGTTCCGTTTCAAAGAACTTTGTTCTTGTGAACGCAAACCAAGCTATCCGGAATTCCCTTATTCGCTTCATACGGTCTTTAATATTTCGGATGCAAAAGACAGGGAAGTGATCCTCCGGCGGATCGAAGATAAGATCGGACGATGGCCAAGGCGCTATCTTGCTTTGGTGAAAGAATACAAAAAGACCCGGCCTAAGATTTTTCCTGCACATCTGGAGCTATGGTGGGAAAAGAACAAAGTGATTTTGGAAGAAAGTTTTAGAGACCCAGTGGGATTTTACAAAGAAGAGAAGGCTTAATATGGAATCTAGAGAAACTTATATTGCGCGAAGAGAAAAAGACAAAAACCGGACGCAAATGCACTATGCCCGTCTGGGGATTGTTACGGAAGAGATGCGGTTTGTCGCTGAAAGCGAAAAACTCGCTCCTGAATTTATCCGGGAGGAGATCGCAAGAGGCAGGCTTGTGATTCCGGCTAATGTTCGCCATAAAAATCTTGAGCCTATCGGGGTGGGGATCAGTGCCCGGTGCAAGATCAATGCGAATATTGGCAATTCCGCGATCAGCTCGGGGATCCCTGAGGAATTTGAAAAACTTAAGGTGGCTGTCCAATACGGCGCAGATACGGTCATGGATCTTTCCACCGGCCCGTATTTGAATGAAACGCGCGAAGCGATCATCCGTGCCAGCACTGTTCCGGTCGGAACAGTCCCGATCTACCATGCTCTTGACATGGTCCATGGGAAACCTGAGGAGTTGACGGAAAAAGTGATGCTGAATGTGATTGAGCATCAAGCTCAGCAAGGTGTGGATTTCATGACGATCCATGCGGGCGTTCTTTCGGAGCATTTGCCGCTCGTTCAGAACCGGATCACGGGAATCGTCAGTCGAGGCGGTGCGATCTTGGCGCAGTGGTGCCTTAAACATCGAAAACAGAATTTTCTTTATACAGCTTTTAATCAGATCCTCGAGATCTGCAAGGCATATGATGTGACGATCAGTCTTGGCGACGGGATGCGGCCCGGTTGTTTGGCGGATGCCAGCGATGCCGCGCAATTTGCCGAACTTGAAACCTTAGGGGAATTAACATTGCAGGCATGGGAACAGGATGTGCAGGTCATGGTAGAAGGACCGGGACATGTTCCTATGGATCAGATCCCCATGAATATCAAAAAGCAGATCGAGATTTGTCACGAGGCGCCTTTTTACGTGCTCGGTCCTTTAGTGACGGATATTGCTCCGGGTTATGATCATATCACTTCAGCGATCGGAGCAGCGATCGCCGGGCAAGAAGGGGCTTCTATGCTTTGTTACGTAACGCCGTGTGAACATTTGAAGCTCCCGGGGGTTGAGGATGTCAAACAGGGAGTGATCGCTTATAAGATCGCTGCTCACGCTGCGGATATTGCCCGTCATCGGGAGGGGGTCCGGGATAGAGATGACCAGCTTTCACGCGCCCGCTTTGCGTTTGATTGGGAAAAGCAATTTGCGTTATCGTTAGACCCAGTCTATGCAAGGAAGCTGCATGACGAGGCTTTGCCGGATGACGGATCTAAACGGGCGGAATTTTGTTCAATGTGCGGTTCCCAATTTTGCGCAATGGCGCTATCGCAACAATTGACGAAATCAGGGCATGAGAGAAAAAAAACGGCTAAGAAAGCGCCGTGTGACAGGTGAGAAAATGATCCCCAGAAAAAAAACACGCGCCGTTAAAGTTGGGAAATGGATCCTCGGAGAGGGAAACCCGATACGAATCCAATCTATGACCAATACCCACACGCATGATGTTGAAGCAACGCTTCGGCAGGTCGATCAATTAGTTGAAGCCGGCTGCGAGATCGTGCGCGTTGCTTGCCCCACGGAAAAGGATGCGCGTGTTTTGGGGAAGATCAAGGCCAAGATCCCCATCCCCCTTGTGGCCGACATCCATTTCAATCATCATCTTGCGCTGATCGCGATCGAAGAAGGAGTGGATAAGCTCCGTTTAAACCCTGGGAATATCGGTGACCGTGAAAAGATCGTTCGGGTGGTTGAGAAGGCCAAAAAACATCATATTCCGATCCGCATCGGTGTTAATGCGGGCTCTCTCGAAAAAGACCTGATGGAAAAATACGGACCGGTAGCTGAGGCATTGATCGAAAGCGCCAGGAGGCATGTGGGGATCCTTGAAGCTTTGGACTTCCGGGATATTGTGATCTCTTTAAAAGCCTCGGATGTTCCGACCATGATCCAGGCTTATCGTTTGGCCAGTCAGAATTTTGATTACCCCTTGCATCTTGGAGTGACCGAAGCGGGAACATTACTGCGCGGAAGCGTAGGGAATGCGATCGGGGTGGGGACACTTCTCCAGGAAGGGATCGGAGATACGATCCGCGTTTCCTTGACGGCAGATCCCGTGGAGGAAGTTAAAGTGGGGCGGATGATCTTAGAGACTTTAGGGTTATCTCAGGGGGCTCGCGTTGTGTCCTGTCCGACTTGTGGCCGTGCAGAAGTGGATGTGGTTAAACTTGCCCAAGAGGTTGAGGCCCGTGCCATGAAATTAAAAGATCCGATCACGATCTCGGTAATGGGTTGTGCGGTCAATGGCCCGGGAGAAGCTCAAAAATCGGATTTTGGGATCACCGGCGGCAAAAAACAGGGGATGATCTACGTTCAAGGAAAACCGCTCCGTATGGTCAATGAAGAACATCTTGTGGACGAACTTTTTTCTGAGATCCAGAAGAGAAAAAAGAAAAGTTCAAGGTTAAAAAAATAAGACCCGCCATGGATCACGATTTCGGCTCACTTCAAGATATCTATTTTAAGATCAGGGACCAGAAGCGCCTTTCCTTTGAGGACGGAGTCCGCCTTTATCAAAGCACCGACCTCTTGGCTCTTGGGCAGCTGGCCCAAATCGTCCGGGAGCGGCTCCACGGAAAGCGGGTATTTTATTCCGCGAACCTTCACCTCAATTATACGAACATTTGTACTTCGGGATGTGCTTTCTGCGCTTTTTCCAAAAAGGCCGGCGAGAAAGAAGCTTACACTTTAAGCCTTGAAGAAATTCAAATTAAAATCCGTGAAGCGATCGAAAAATGGCACATTAACGAAGTCCACATGGTCGGAGGCCTTAATCCGGAACTGGATCTTGATTATTTTTTGGAAATGTTTGAAAGCATCCGAAGGATCGACCCGGATCTTTATATCAAATCTCTAACGGCTCCCGAGGTCGATGCCCTTGCCGGTCGTTCTGGACTTTCCTGGAAAGAAACGCTTTGGCGGCTCAAGGAGGCGGGGCTGGACGGGCTTCCGGGCGGAGGGGCAGAGATCTTTAATCCCGAGATCCGGAGAAAGATCTGTCCTAAAAAAATATCCGGAGAAGATTGGCTTGAAGTGCATCGCCTTGCTCACCGGATAGGACTTAACTCGAACGCGACAATGCTCTATGGGCATTTAGAAAAAGAGGAAGAGCGGGTCGCTCACGTTCTGAAATTGAGGGACCTTCAAGATGAGACGAACGGATTTCTTTCTTTTATCCCGTTGCCGTATCGGCAGGAGAATAATGTGATGCCGGCTTTGTCCGAGGCCAGCGGTTTTTTAGATCTCAAAGTGCTTTGCATCTCAAGACTTCTTTTAGATAATATCCCGCATCTGAAAGTCCACTGGTCGGCTACGGATCTGAAATTCGCACAGACAGCCTTTTCTTTTGGAGCGGATGACCTTGGAGGGACTAATTTTAAAGAACGGATTTTGCATGAAGCAGGAAGCCAGGCGCCTCGAGATATCGGGACCCAAGCTTTGGAAAAGATCATTCAAGAAGCGGGTTATAAGCCTTGTTTTGTGAATAGTTCTTATCAGGAGAATTTGAAGAATACTATAAAGTAAGGAGCGATCCATCCCATGACGGATAAAGTGATTTTAACAAAAGAAGGATATGAAAAACTGCTTGCCGAGCTTGAATTCCTTAAAACAAAAAAACGCCGTGAAGTGGCCAACCAGCTTGAAAAAGCTCGTGCGTTCGGAGATTTGAGTGAAAATGCGGAATACGAAACCGCGAAAGAAGCAAAACACCAGCTCGAGATCCGGATCTCTAAGTTGGAAGCTAGACTTTCCCAAGCGCGTATTCTTGACAAAGGGGAGATCGATCAAGACAAAGCTTATCTAGGAGCCAGGATCAAAGTAAAGAACTTGGACAGCCAGGACGTTTTTGATTATACTCTAGTAGCCCAAGATGAGGCCAATTTTGATGAAGGGAAGATCTCAGTGACTTCGCCCATCGGGAAGGGCTTATTGGGTAAAGCCCTGAATGAAGAAGCGCTGATCCAGGTCCCGGCTGGAAAAATCAAACTTAAAATCATGGAGATCAAATATGAATAAAATGACCACTTTTTTTGCGGGCCCTATCCTCGCCTTATTCCACCCGGCGGTTTATCGTGACGCTGCCAAATCCGGCGGAGGCCGCGGAGCACTTTATGCCTTATATCTTTCCGGCCTCGTAGCCGTTTTTGTATTTCTTGTGGCGGTTATCGCAGTGATCCCGGCGGCTGACAGTTTTGCCGGCTGGCTTAAGGGCAATATGCCGCCTCTGACTTGGACCCCCGAAGGTTTGAAGATGTCGGGAGCCCAGAGTTATACGATGACTCACCCGCAATATGGGGGTTTTGTTACTTTTGATATGAATAAGACCGAAGTTACGCCTAATGACATGAAACAGGCAAGGATCTTTGTCACTTCGAAAAAACTTTTTGTCATGGACCGCGGCGGGGTTTTAAAAGCTTACGATCTGACGGCCGCCAATCCCCAATTTAGCAGGATCCAGGCTCGCGAAGTGTTGATCGATGGCAACAAGGTCGATCAAATTTATGGTTCCATGAAGGGCGTTGCGATCTTTTGGGTCAGCTTTGTCCTGTTCCTTGTGGTTTTTGTGATGAATCTGATCGGCGGGTTATTTTATTCTTTGATCGCTATGATCATCCAAGCGATCACCAAAACCACATTCCCTTACGCCGCTCTTTTTAATATCAGCTGTTTTGCCATGACCGCGTCCTTTTTCTTGATGTGGGGGAAGATCTTTACGCCTTTGCGAGGGTTCCCGGTTCCGATGCTGCTCCATGTGCTTTTAACTGGGATCTATCTTTTTGTGGGTTTGAAAGCGGCAGGGTCCAAGGTTCTAGAAGAAAAATAAACTTCATCGGATTTTTTGGGCCTTGGTTTCAAAATAAGAAATCAAAGATCCGCCCAAAATGATCAAAAAGACCCCAAAGACCGTTGTCCAGGTAATGGGGTCTTTCCATAATAGCCATCCGTAGCCGAAGGAAAGTAACGGGTGTAAATAAGAGAACGGCGTTACCAGATAAGCCGGTGCGCGTCGTAATGCCGTTGTCATCCAGAGCTGTCCATAGAAAGAACCGATTACGATCCCCGCGATCGGAAGCCAAGTCTCTACCGGCGGCCATTTCCATCCCTTCCAAAAGAACAGTGATCCGATCGTCGAAATCAGCGTGAAATAAAAAATAACCGTCAGAGGAGATTCTTTGTGACGGATCGCACGGATCGAGACATACGCGATTGCGGCGAACACCGAAGAAAGCAACGCAAGCCATACTTCCGGTTTCCAGACTAACCCATAGCGTGAATTCAAAAGGACCACTCCCGTGAAAGAGATCAAGATCATGAACAACAGCGAAGGGCTTGGCCTTTCTTTAAGGAAAAAAACCGATAAAAGGACGGCAAAAATAGGGGCGGTATAATTCAGCATGATCGCCATTCCCAGCTCTAAGCGTTCGATCGTATAGAAGTGAAGCAAAAGTGCGGCGCAACCGCTCAGCCCTCTCAAGATCAAGCTCGTATGTTCTTCACCCCAAAGGCGGACCTTCTTATGCAGCATGATCCATAAGACCAAGAGCCATCCTAGGAAACTTCTTAAGAAAACAAGCTCAAAAGAAGGGAGGGTTTTGCAAGCCCATTTGACACAGAGCGCCATGATAGAAAAAGCCAAAGCGCTTTGGGACATAAGCTGAATGCCTGATAAATAAAGTTTGGAGCGTTTCACCGTAGGGTAAGGCCTTTTAGGGTTTGAGGATGATCTTGCCGAAATTTTCTCGGGACAACATTCGGGATAGAGCTAATTTAGCCTGATTCAACGGGAAGACCTTATCAATAACAGGCTTGAGCTTTTTCTTTTTAACGCGACGGATCACCCGTTTTAGTTCGTAAAGGCTTCCCATATAAGAGCCCATGATTGAGATCTGACGAGAAAAAAGATGGCGGAGATCGAAAGTCACGCTCCGGCCGCTGGTCGCTCCGCAAGTGATCAAACGCCCTTTTTTCTTAAGACAAAGGAGGCTTTTTGAAAAAGTTTCGCCTCCGATGTGGTCCAGGACAACATCAACCCCTTCGCCCCGGGTCAAGCGCATGACTTCGGAAACAAAATCTTTATTTTTATAATGGATCAGATTATTAGGTCCAAGCTCTCGGGCGCGCTTCATTTTTTCATCGCTACCGACCGTTGTGATCACATGAGCTCCGAGCAATTTTGCGATCTGGATCGCCGCGCTTCCGACCCCGCTTCCGGCGGCATGGATCAGAATGGACTCTTTTTTCTTAAGCTGAGCACGAGTGACGAGAATATGCCATGCGGTTAAAAAAACAAGCGGGATAGAGGCCCACTCTTCCATGCTGAGCGTTTTAGGAACGGGGATGATATTGCGGGCCGGAACCTTAACGTATTCGGCATACCCGCCGTTATTTTGGAAACCTAAGATCTCATATTTGGGACAAAGACTATCCCATCCTTCTTTGCAAAAAGGGCATACTCCGCAGGAGATCCCCGGGGCAACAACCACAGGCTGGTTCAGCGAGACACCTCCGGCCTTCCGTCCCCGTTCAACCACTGTCCCGGCAATATCACATCCAAGGATATGAGGCATGCTGATCTTGACCCCAGGCATCCCCAGAAGCGTCCAGATGTCAAGATGGTTAAGCGCACAAGCCTTAACCTTGACCAGAACGTCATGTTTCCCGATCTCGGGAATCGGCATATAAGCTTCTTCAAGCTCCTCGAGACCGCCGTGTTTTTTAAAGATAATGGCACGCATTTTATCCATGATAAGAGCTCCTAAGAAAGCTCAGTATAGCGAAAAGCCCTAAAGGCCGCAACGATGACTTAACCCTTAATCTCTAAAGGCGAAACGATTATAATGATTACTATGAAAGAAAATCTGATGGCTCAAAGGAATCGTGCCCGGAAGATCCTCAAGCGTTTAAGGAGGACCTATCCGGGGCTCCGCTGTGCGATCCATTTTTCGAATCCCTGGGAACTCCTTGTTGCAACGATCCTTTCGGCCCAATGTACGGACAAAAGAGTGAATCAAGTGACCCCGGCCCTTTTCCGGAAATATCCCCGGATCACGGATTACCTTCGGGCAGATCCGCGGCAGCTTCAAAAAGAGATTCGGAGCACGGGATTTTATAAGAACAAAGCCAAAAATATCTTGGGAGCCGCTCGAAAGATCATGGGAAAATTCCAAGGAGAAGTTCCGGCCGATCTAGAAGACTTGATCACGCTTCCCGGGGTTGGAAGAAAAACGGCAAATGTTGTTTTAGGAAATGCTTTCGGGATCCCCGGGCTTTCTGTTGATACTCATATGATCCGCATCAATCGGTTGCTGAAATTAACCCGGGAAAAAGACCCCGTGAAGATCGAATTCGATCTGATGAAATTGATCCCCCAGAATGCCTGGACCGAGTATTCCTCTTTGATTATCCATCACGGACGTGTACGGTGCTTTGCCAGAAGGCCGGATTGCCCGCATTGTGAGATCTCACGGCTTTGCCCTTCGGCGCGGCTTAGGGGTGGGGGAAAATAAAAGAATAATCATTTAAGCTTTAGAAGCGGATTTCCGAAACTTATAAATGGTACAATAGCAAATGCCTTTTAACAGCGAGAACAAATGAGATCCAAAAATGCTTAAAAATCCGCCCGCGGGGCTGGTGCTAAGACCTGAAAATTTTTTCCGCAGAAAAAAACGGGAGATCACTTTTTATTTAAGCACGACTTTCCGTTTGCATGTCATGCACTTTTTCTTCTGCTTGATCCTGATCGCTTTTCACCTCGCGCTTTCTTATGCTCCGCTGATGGAAAGATTCGAATATGTCTTTCTCGATTTTTTCTTCCGGCAAAGGCCCTTGCTGACGACGAGTCCGGTCATTGCTTATATCGAAATGGCGGAAGACAGTTTGCAGACGATCGGCCGTTGGCCTTGGCCGCGGCACAATCATGCGGCGGTGGCGCACATCCTCAATGAATGGGGGGCTAAGGCTATCGTGTTTGACGTTATTTTTAGCGAGCCCAGTACCTCTTTTGATGATGCAGCCTT
>CAYQTU010000063.1:0-8963 GCA_964420575.1 uncultured bacterium | reverse complement strand
ATGGTTATCAAGTGGAATCTCCCGATGAATGGCTTAAACACGGGAACCCTTGGGAATTTGCCCGTCCGGAATATGCTCAGAAGATCAAATTCTACGGCAATACAAATATGTATCATGATAAACAAGGACGCCTTTGCGTGGAGTGGGTCAATACGGAAGATGTGATCGCGATGCCTTATGACACGCCGGTTCCGGGCTATCAGAATGATGTGATCAACACCCTCCGTCTCTGGTCGGCAAGAAGTTCCGAAGAATTCGATCTAAAATATTTCAATGACGGAGACTACGAACTTGCCGTTTATGACAAAATGTTCTCTGAAAATATTTCCAAAGTACTTTATCCCAATGATGCGACCTCGATGGGCAGGGAGCTCCGGCTTAAACAGGAGTATTTTTTTACGGCAGCATCGATCGCGGATATAATCCGCCGGTTTAAAGAAGATAATGCGATCTTTAAAAGTTTTCCGGATAAAGCGACCATCCAGCTTAATGATACGCATCCGGCCCTTGCGATCGTGGAATTTATGCGGATCTTGATCGATGAAGAGCAAATGGATTGGGAAACCGCTTGGGACCTTACTGTCCGTTCCTTTGCATATACCAACCATACCGTAATGCCGGAAGCTCTGGAATGTTGGCCGGTGACGATGTTTGAGAAACTTCTGCCGCGGCATATGCAGATCATCTATGAGATCAATGCACGCTTTTTAAGGGACCTGACCAATCAATTCCCGGGGGATGCGGACCGCCTTCAACGCATGTCTTTGATCGAAGAAGGAAACCCCAAAAAGATCCGTATGGGGTTTTTAGCGATCGTAGGGGCGCATTCAGTGAATGGAGTTTCTGAACTTCACACAAAACTTCTTCGGGAGCAACTCTTCAAAGATTTTTATGAAATGTTCCCCGAAAAATTTAACAGCAAAACGAACGGGATCACGCACCGGCGCTGGCTGATCAAGGCGAACCGGCCGCTTTCAAAACTATTGACCGAAGCGATCGGAGGGCATTGGGAAAAGAACCTTTTCGAACTCGAAAAACTTATCCCGCTTAAAAAAGACCGTCTCCTTAAAAAGAAATGGCAGCAGGTTAAAAAAGAGAATAAACAAATCCTCGCGGATTATATCCAGAAGAACACGGGGATCATCGTGAATCCGGAGTCCATGTTCGATGTTCAGGTGAAACGGATCCATGAATACAAACGGCAGACTTTATTCATCCTCTATATCATTTCCGAATACCTGAAACTTAAAGAAAATCCCTCGGCTTTTATCACTCCGAGGACCTTTATTTTCGGCGGAAAAGCGGCCCCAGGCTATTTTATGGCCAAATTTATTATCAAGTTCATTAATAATGTGGCGAATGTCATTAACTACGATAAAACCAACAAAGACAAGTTGAAAGTGGTTTTTCTTGAGAATTACAGGGTTTCTCTGGCAGAAAAAATATTCCCGGCAAGCGATCTTTCCGAGCAGATCTCAACGGCCGGAACTGAGGCTTCGGGAACGGGCTGCATGAAGTTCATGATGAACGGTGCGCTTACGGTCGGAACTCATGATGGGGCTAATATTGAGATCGCTGAAGCCGTAGGCCCCGAGAATATTTTTATGTTCGGTCTAAAAACCCAGGACGTGTTCCAGATCCGGCAATACGGATATAATCCGCAGCAATTCATCCAGCAAACCAGGCTCAAAGAGATCTTTGCCATGATCCAGAATAATTTCTTTTCACCCATGGAACATGGTATTTTTGATCCGCTTGTCAATAATCTGGCCGGTTGCGATCCCTTTTTGGTTTGTGCGGATTTTGCAGGATATTGCGCGATCCAAGACCGTATCTCAGAAGAATATCAGGACCAGGACAAGTGGACTGAAAAGGCCATCCTGAATGTGGCTAAATCCGGAAAATTCTCAAGCGACCGGACGATCAGGGAATATGCCCGTGAGATCTGGAACGTTCCGGTCCCGGCTCCGAAATAACCCCTTCCCGCAACCGTAAAACAGTTTAATCTTTCCAGGGGGATTTTTTCAGAAAAGAAAGCACATCCCATTCACGGCTCTTTTCCAGGAACGGCTTGATCCCGACCACACTGAAAAAAAGTTCGATGCTCGACATTTTGTGAGAAGTCGTCCGTACTTCGTGGAACTGAGGGGAAAGAACGAAATGGGACAGAAGGCGCAAAGAAGCCGAGATCACAAAAAGCATCAAGATCCGTGATCCATGCAAGTGGGGAAGTCTCTCAGCCAGGTATCCTCCCAGACCCGCTCCAAGGAAAGTTGCTACACCATTGATCGCGCTGAAATAACCGAGGCAGCGGACCCTTTTACCCGGGCTGACCGCATCATAAATAAAGTTGATCGAACAGAGATTGAACCCGCCCCAGACAAATCCCGAGAAAATTTCCGCGCAAAAAAGATAATAGATATTATTGGAGAAGAGCCAAAGCAGAGGGATCACCGGGATGAGGAGGCTTGTGATCTTGAGGATCTTGGCATTCCCGATCTTGTCGGCATGCTTTCCCCAGATCGGAAAGGAAACCAAACTGGCGGTCACCGAACCCATATGAATGAACATATAGACAAGGTAGCTGAAATGAAGATCCCGGAGCATGTAGACGCTGAAATAAGGAGCCGCAAGCATGGTGGCGAAGGTGATGCTTGCGACATAAAAGACGAACTTTACGAAATTGCTTTGCCGGAACCGGCGCAAAAACATGAAAAAAGTAAACAGGTCCTTAGGGTCCCTCTGTTCAGGAATATCCTGCATTTTGCTCATCAGTCGGGAAGAAATGAAACGGGTGCAGGCCGTGATCCCGAAAAGGATGGAAAACCCTACGGCAGAGGAGATCGATTTGAAGGTGTTCAACAGGATCCCTCCAAAAATCGTAGTGGCCATGCCGGCCAGACCGACCCTGCGTGATCTCCAGCCAAAATACCGCCCTCGCTCTTCAGGAGATAAATAATCGCTCGCCAGTCCTCCCCAGACCGTAGCGATGAGATTTGCAAGGATGCGGAATAGCGTCACAAAAAGGATCAATGCCAGGATCCTTGAAGGGAAAAGTAAAAAAGGAAGAAGGGCCAGAGGGATCAAGAAAAGAGCCTGGAAAAAAGAAGCCCAGACCAAAAAACGTAACCGGCTCCCGAAAAGGTTAACAGCTTTTACCGCAAAGAACTGCGAAAGAGAGCCTAAAAGATGCGGGACAGCCACTAAAAATCCAATGTCCATTGGCGTCGCGCCTAAGAAAAGCCCTAAAGGGATAAGGTATTCGTCAAGCGATGCCTGCATGATGCTTGCAGCAACGCCTTCTTTCCATGAAACGCAGAGGCTTTTATAGAACGGATTCTGTTTGAATGATTCAATCAGCTGGGTCATGAGCAAACGTCCTGATTTTTTTAAGATTATCGGCCGAAATTATTTTTTATAAACACCGAACAGGAAAGGAGTTATAATGTTCCCACTCAAGGGATATTTATGAAATCAAAAAAAATGCAAAAAATAAAACTTCCCCAAAAGAAAAATTCCTCCTCGATTTTTCCGCTCAGCGATCAGCTTAAAGAATATTTGAACCTTTCAGCAGGCATTGCCATTGCCCTTGATCGTCAGGGGCGCGTTATTCTTATCAATCCAAACGGCTGTAAGATCCTGGGTTGCCCCCAGAAAGATGTTATCGGGAAGAATTGGTTCAAGAACTTTATTCCGCCGAAGATCCGCTCTCGCGTTCAAGCGACTTTTCAAAAACTGGTCCAAGGCAAAATCAAGATAGCGGAATATTTTGAAAATCCTGTTCTGGATCGTAAGAAGCAGGAAAAGATTATTCGGTGGCATAATGCAATTTTAAGGGACAAGCGGGAGAAGGTTTGTGGGACTTTGAGTATCGGCGAGGATATCACGGAACGCCAGCGTATAGAAAAACAGATAAAAGAAAGTCAACGAACGTTCCAAGCAATTTTTAATAATACCTACCAATTTACGGGACTGATGACCCCCGAAGGGATTCTCCTTGAAGCTAATCAGACGGCTTTGGATTTTACGGGAGCAAAGATCGATGAAGTTAGAAATAAACCCTTTTGGAAGACGCCTTGGTGGAGTCATTCAAAGCCAGTTCAAAAAAAACTCCGGTTATCAATCCGCCAGGCGGCTAAAGGGGATTTTATCCGTTATGAAACGACAGTACGAGACCGTGACGGAAATCATTTAGCCCTCGACTTTTCGATAAAGTCCCTCAAAGATGAAAAAGGGAAAGTGATACTTCTTATCCCTGAAGGCCGTGATATTTCCGGGCGTAAATATGCGGAACAGCAGGCTTATGAAACCGCCGTACAGGCAGAAGCGCTTTACAGTACTGCTCCGGACGCTGTGTTAGTTGCGGATATTAAAAGAAGGAGAATTTTAAAAGTTAATGATGCGGCTTGTCAGATCTTCGGTTATTCCAAGCATGAATTTTCAAAAAAAAGAATAGACCACCTGCATCCCCTTAAAGAACGGGCGAGGATCCGATCAATTTTCAATCAGCTTGCAAGGAGAAAAAAGAAAAAAGTTATTTCTAGTGTTCCTTGCGTTAAAAAGTCCGGAAGGCTTTTTTTCGCCGATATCGCTGGGCGTCATGTGATTTTTGAAGGTCAAAACTGCCTCATCGGAGTTTTTCGGGATATCAGTGAACGTAAACGGGTCGAAGAAGCTTTGCGTGAAAATGAGGAAAAATTCAGATCGGTCGCTGAACAATCCCCGAACATGATCTTTATTAATCAAGGAGGGCGGGTACTTTATGCAAATAAACAATGCGAAAAAATCATGGGGTATAAGCTAAAAGAATTTTATGACCCTCATTTTAATTTCCAGACGTTAACCCATCCCGAGGATAAGGCCCTTTTGGCGGATAAATACAAACAGCATCAAAAGGGAAGAGATGTTTTGCCTTATGAATACAAACTGATCACAAAGGCCGGAAAAATACTTCATGTCATTTTAACGACGAAACTTATCCGTTATCAAAAAGGAAAAGCTATTTTAGGGATTATTACAGATATCACCTCCCAAGAAAAAGCTGCGAAAAAAATTCAAGAAAATGAAATGCGCTTACGTGCTCTAAATGAAAATTTGGCGGAGGGCATGGTTTACCAAATTGAAAGCAGTCTTGATGGGCAAGAAAAACATTTTACCTTTGTAAGCCCTGCTGTTCAAAAACTTCATGGCGTTAATGTAGAACAAGCCTTAAAAGATTCTAAAGCGATCTATAGCCAAGTTGTCAAAGATGATCAGCCGTTGGTCGCTGAGCGCGAAGCGCGGGCAGCTAAAGCCATGAAAACATTCGAGGCCATTGTAAAGGTCCAGCTTCCATCCGGAATTATTCGATGGCGTCGATTTATTTCATCTCCGAGGTTGTCGGCGGATAATAAACGATTGCTTTGGGATGGTATTGAGTTTGATGTTACGGAGAGTAAGCGCGCCGAAGAAGCTTTAATCGAAAACAGGGAACGTCTTGATTTTGCATTAAAAGCAGCTCGAATGGGAGTGTGGCAATTCGATATCATTCAAAATAAACGTTATTTTGACGATCAGACTTGTCATCTTCTTGGGATCGATCCTAAGAAATTCCATGGAACGGCAAAAGAATTTTTTGGAGCATTGCATCCTGAAGATCGTCCGCTCATTCATGAAGCATTAAGCCATACGATCAAAAAAAATGCGCCTTATGAGCCCGAGTATCGTGCGATTTGGCCGGACGGGACTGTCCATCATATAGCCGTCCGAGGTCAATTGGTTCGTGACCGTTCGAGGAAACCTTTAAAGATCAATGGAATGATTTGGGATATTACCGAGCGTAAAAAAATGGAGGAAACACTTAAAAAAAGCGAAGAACGGTTTAAAGGCATCGCCACGAATCTTCCGGGATTTGTTTATCAATTTTATGCCCGAAAGAACGGGGAATGGGGGCTTTATTATGTAAGCAAGCGGTCTAAAGAGATGTTTGGGCTCGATCCCGATCCCCAAGATTATTTTAAGCGTTTTGTCGCCTGTATCCCCGAGGAGGATAAAACAAAATTTCTGAATTCGATCTCCAAGGCTGTCAAAGCGGTCAAACGATGGGAGTATGAAGGGAGATTTATTGCCCCTAACGGAGAAAAATATATCCAGGGCATTTCGCAGCCGCAAAAGATCGGGGATGAAATTGTGTTCAACGGATTTCTTATGGATATCACCCAGCGCAGGAAGGACGAAGCTGCGCTTCAGGAGAACGAGCAGAAATTCCGTGCTCTCACCGAAAAATCGCCGAATATGATCTTTATCGCCCAAGGCTTAAAGGTTGTTTATGCGAACGATGAATGCCAAAAGATCATGGGATACCGGCCCGAAGAGTACGCTTCCCCGCAGTTTAACTTCTTAGAGCTCGTCCACCCGGATAGTGCGGCTTTAGCTAAGAAGCATTTTGACCTACATCAAAAAGGACGGGAGGTCCGTCCCTGTGAATATAAACTTATAAAGAAGAACGGAGAAATGATCTATTGTATCGTTGCGACAAAATTGATCGAATATTCCGGTCAGCGGGCTGTTCTGACCATTATGACGGACATCACTGACCGCAAACACGTGGAGCATGAACTCCAGGATGTCAAAGGAAGATTGGAATATTTGGTGGGCGTGACCAAGACCGGGGTGGATGTGATCGATGCGGATTTCAATCTGCATTATGTTGATCCCGAATGGCAAAAGATCTACGGGGATTTTAAGGGCCGGAAATGCTACGAGTATTTCATGAAGCGCGACATGGTGTGCCCGAATTGTGGGATCCCCAAAGCATTAAGAACAAAACAAATGGCGGTTACCGAAGAAGTGTTGCCGTTTGAAAATAACCGGGTTGTTGAAGTGCACACTATTCCGTTCCAGGATTCCAACGGGAAGTGGATGGTCGGAGAATTCAATATCGATATTACAGAGCGTAAACGCGCTGCGGAAGCTTTAAAAGAAAGCCGGAGACAACTTCTTCAGATCATTGATACGGTACCGCATATGATCTTTGCGAAAGATAAAGAAGGGCATTTCCTTCTGGTGAATAAAGCTTTGGCTCAGATGTATGGCAAGGAGTCCCGGGATCTTGTAGGGATAAGGCACCAAGAGGTTCATCCTGTTCAAGCAGAGTGGCAGCGTTTTCTGGAAACGGACCAGGAAGTTTTTAGGACCGGAAGACCCAAGATCATTTTAGTCGAGAATTTCACGGATATTTACGGAAATGTCCGTATTTTGCAGACGATCAAGATCCCTTTCAAGATGCAGGGGATTGAAGAAACGGTGATCTTGGGGGTCTCTGTGGATATTACCGAGCAAAAAAAAGTCGAAGAATTCCGGAACGATATTGTCCGTACAGTTTCGCATGAATTGCGGACACCCCTTTCGATCCAGAAAGAAGGGATCAATCTTCTTTTGGACGGTACCGGAGGTGAAATGACCCCGGAACAAAGGACGATCTTGGATGTGGTGAAGAAGAGTATCGGTCGGTTATCCCGGATGATCGATGGGCTTCTGGATATTTCAAGGATTGAAGCCGGAAAGATGGTTGCGGAAAAAGAGGAAGTGGATCTGGTCAATTTGGTAAAAAGCGTTCTTTTGGATTTTAAGGCCAAAGCCCACGAAAGGAACATCGAACTCCGGTCGGCTTTTAGTCATGAGGTCACTAAGATCTATGCGGACCCCGATAAGATGATCCAGGTTTTGACGAATCTGGTCGATAATGCTATCAAGTTCACCGAAAAAGGATCGATCTGCATCTCCGTTAAAGAACATGAAAATGAGGTTGAATGCAGTGTGGAAGACACAGGTTCGGGAATAGCGCAGGAGAATATTCCCAGGCTTTTTGAGAAATTCCAGCAGTTCTCACGAATGGCCGGTCCCGGAGAAAAAGGGCTCGGGTTAGGGCTCGCGATCGTGAAAGGGATTATGGACATGCATCACGGGCGCATTTGGGCTAAAAGCGAATTAGGGAAGGGAACGCACATCACGTTTGTGATCCCTAAACATCCCATCAATAAGGCGGAAAGATCCAAGAAGAAATAAAATGCCAAAGAAAAAGATCCTATTCATCGAAGACGAACCCGATCAGGTCTTAATGATCGAATTGAGGCTGAAGCGCAGCGGATTTGCGGTCGTGACGGCTCAAGACGGCGAAGAAGGCTTGAAGAAAGTTTATGAAGAAAAGCCGGATCTCATTCTTTTAGATATCATTATGCCGAAGATGAACGGTTTTGAGGTCTGTCAGCAACTTAAACAGAATCCGGCCACGCGGAAGATCCCGATCATTGTGACCACGGCGGCGGGGATCGACGACATCGAACAAAAATGTTTTCTTCTTGGGGCGGATGATTGCGTCCGGAAGCCTTATGACTCAACGGATCTGCTTTCTAAGATCAAAGAGTTCCTTAAAGACTGAATTTTTCTGTTTTCCTCTTGCCTATGAAAAAAAATAATCCTGTGATCGTCTGGTTCCGTCAGGATCTCCGGATGGATGACCATCCCGCGCTTGCCTGTGCAGCTGAATACCGCGTGCCCATCCTCCCTGTTTTTATCCTCCCGGATCTGCGAACGAGCGAATGGGGAAGCGCAGGCCAATGGTGGTTGTCCCTGTCTTTGAAGGCCTTTCAGAAGGAACTTCAAAAACACGGATTGAAGCTCATTTTTCGCCGGGGAGATCCCCGCAAGGTTTTTGATAAGCTTATCCGCGAAACAAAAGCGCAAGATGTTTTCTGGAACAAAAGCTATGAACCTTTCCGGAGACGAACCGAGGAAAGCCTCGAAAGACATCTGACGCAAAAAGGTATTACGGTTAAAACCTTCAACGGGTCTCTGCTTTTTGATCCCGAGAAGATCTTTAACCAGCAAAAAATGCCGTTCAAGGTTTTTACTCCTTTTTGGAATCACTGCCTTTCTGCTCAAAGCGTCCCGAGCCCTTTAACCATCCCTTCTTTATTATTAGC
>CAYQTU010000062.1:0-9621 GCA_964420575.1 uncultured bacterium | reverse complement strand
ATTATCCGGAACTTCACGGCCAACTTGGACTTTTCTTGAAGGATGGCTATATTCCGGCTTAAGAATAAGGGTTTCTTTCTCATCTTTTAAGAAGTCAATCAGATAGACCTTCCGATGCCCGTAAAAATCTTCGGCATCGCGCAAACATCGTGTCCACGGGAGATGGAGTTGTTTTATTTTATTTTCATTCTCGGTAAAAAACCGGTCAAATTCCGGCGTCGTTAAAAGAGAGAATACGGATTTACCGCTCATCAGCCTCGACCGCAAGGGGTTGACCATGCAAACAGCTTTATCCCGATAGGCCTTCAGAAGATCCTGGATTTCATCAAGTCTTTCCAGGATTTCATTAAAAAGAACGCGCCGGTAGATCAGATGCACGCGGAACCCTTTATGATACAGTTTCCCGGTCCTGTACTGCAGTTCACGAGGGTCGGCGATCGTGGTCTTATATCCTTTGGATTCAAAATAACTCTTAATATTTTCGAATTCTGCTGCCGTACGGGAATGCCGCCAAGCAACGATCGCAATCTGAGGGGTTTCGTAACCCCCGAATTCCTCATAGACCGAGAGAAGAGATGAAAGAATGTTCTGTACCCGATCGGTCGGCAAGAGATGATGTTCCTCGGCAAAAGTCTCTACAAGTTTTTCCGAAAGAAAAGCAGCCTCTAATTGATCTGTATAAGCCGCCCCCTCGGGGGCATCGCTATTCAATTCCAAAAGCTTCAGGCTTTCTCCTTCGAGCAACACATCAAAACGTCCAAAAACCATGTTCTGCGAGTACCCTGGATCGATCTTGACAAGTTCTTCAGCTTCCGACGAGAGCTGAAAATGGTGTGCCAGTTGCGGCTCTTCAAAATAAAGTCTTGTCATGGTGTTCGTGATCTGAAAGAAAGCTGAAGCGACCCTTTTGAGCAGGTGTTGTTGCTTGGGGGTGAGGAAATAACCTTTATAAAAAGTCGGGATCGAAAAACGTCCGTAAGTAAGACCCTTCAGTTTCTCTTTAAAGGCCGGAATCGCTTGGACAGCTTCCGTTCTGTTCGCTTTCAGATGCTCATCGTATGCATGATCAAGGTTAGGGGTCATAGATTTTCTCTTATCTTATTTTCGGCAAATAAGACAGATTATTCAGTGGGATCAAAAGCTGAAAGCAAAGATTACTTTCGCTGTTCGAAGGGGATGTAGTACTGCTCCTGAGGGCCAATATACTCGGCCATAGGACGGATTAAGCGGTTATCAAGCTGCTGTTCGATAATATGAGCGCTCCATCCGGCAATACGGCTTGCGGCAAAAACCGTGGTAAAAAAATCAGGGGGAAAACCGAGCACGTACAGTACAGGGGCTGAGAAAAAATCCACATTACAGGGGATTTTTTTCCGCTCCCACATCACCTTCTCAACATGATCGGCGATCTCAAGCCAAGTGGTCTTCCCCGCTTTAACGCAAAGGTCCTTAGCAATCGCCCGGAACGCTTCGGCGCGCGGGTCTTTTGTTTTATAAATGCGATGCCCAAATCCCATGACCTTTTTTTTCTCATCCAAAAGTTTATTCACATACGGCTCCGCATTGTCTGGAGTCCCGATCTCAAGGATCATCTCCATAGCGTATTGGTTGGCTGCGCCGTGCAATTCTCCGCTCAATGTCCCCACCGCCGAAGTGGCTGCCGAATAAAGATTGGACAAGGTCCCGGTGGTGACGCGGGCGGCAAAAGTGGAAGCATTCAGTCCGTGATCCGCAAGAAGGATCAAATAAGCATCGAGGGCTTTTTCCATCTCAGGCGTTGGTTTTTCCCCGTTCATCATATAAAGAAAATTTGCGGCATGGGAGAGGTTCATGTCCGGCGGGATCGGCTCTTTCCCCTCCCGAAGCCGGTGGAACCCTGCGATGATGGTCGGGAAAACCCCGGTTAGATGGTAAGCTTTGCGCTGGGATTCTTCGGGATTCACAATGTGGGCCCTTGGGTCGAGCGAACCCATCAATGAACACATGGTCCGAAGCGCACTCATGGGGTGCGTGGTTGTAGGAATAAGCTTTAATATCCGGAGCGCCAGATCGGACAATGGCCGTTGGGCTTTGAGCGTTTCTTTAAAAGATTCAAGTTCGGCAGTGGTGGGGAGCTTGGCAAACCAGAGAATATAAGTCACTTCTTCAAAGCTGGACTTCTCTACAAGTTCCCCGATCGGGATCCCTCGGTAAAGGAGACGCCCATTCGCTCCATCAACGTCGCTTAGCGAGGTTTGAGCAGCAACAACGCCTTCGAGCCCCTTAATCAGTTTGGACGCGCTAGACGGTTCTTTTACTTTTGACGATTCTTTTCCCATCTTTTGAAGTCTCTCCAACGTCTTTGCCTCCCCCGAGGTCCGCTACTTCGATGGAGCGGATGCGGTATTATATCAAAAAAAAATTTTCGTCATACAGAAAACGGTGATGGGGTTTATTATTTAAGGAGCTGGCGAAGCACGTATTTCAGGATCCCGCCGTGCCGGTAGTATTCTAATTCAATGGGGGTATCGATCCGGCAAACGACCTTGAACATCCGTTTTTTCCCTTTTAAGGTCGTGTAACACTCCAGCACTTTGCCGGGGCAAAGAGCCTTAGAGAGGTTCTCGAAGGTATAAGTTTCTTCACCGGTCAGGTCCAGCGAAACGGCATTTTGTCCCTCTAGAAATTGAAGCGGAAGAATCCCCATGCCGATCAGATTGCTCCTATGGATCCTCTCATAGCTTTCCGCGATGACCGCTTTAACGCCTAAAAGCGCCGGGCCTTTGGCTGCCCAATCGCGGGAAGATCCGGAACCGTATTCTTTTCCCGCAAGAATCAAAAGAGCCCGATCGGTTTGTTGGTACTTCATTGCCGCATCAAAAATCGGAAGAATCGAAGGTTTTCCCGGCTTAAGAGGAAAATATTTCGTCATGCCGCCTTCCACTCCCGGGACAAGCATGTTCTTTAATCTTATATTTGCAAAAGTCCCTCGCATCATGATCTCATGGTTTCCTCGCCGAGCCCCGTAAGAATTAAAGTCTTTGGGTTGGATCTTATTTTTTATGAGATATTTTCCGGCAGGACTTTCGGGAGAAATGGAGCCGGCGGGAGAAATGTGATCGGTCGTGATGGAATCTCCAAGTTTTGCGAGAACGCGTGCATGTTTGATGTCGCGCAAGGCATCCGGTTGTTCTGACATCCCTTTAAAATAAGGCGGTTGTTTGATGTAGAGGGATTTTTTATCCCAGACAAAAGTATCCCCTGCTGGGATTTTGAGGCCTCGCCAAGCCTCAGGACCTTCAAAAACATTTTTATACCGGTTAAAGAACATTGAGGGTTTTATTTCTTTTAAAGCGGCCTGGATCTCTTTGGCGCTCGGCCAAAGCTCCCGAAGGTAAACCGGATTCCCTTTAAGGTCTTTGCCTATAGGGTCATTTTCGAGGTCGGTCAAAACAGTCCCGGCCAAAGCATAGGCCACTACAAGCGCCGGAGAAGCAAGATAGTTAGCGCGAACTTGAGGATGAACGCGACCTTCAAAGTTCCGGTTCCCTGAAAGGACGGCTGCAACGATCAGATCTTTTTCTTTAACGGCCTTGGAGACAGGCTCCGGAAGCGGACCAGAATTTCCGATACAGGTCATACACCCGTAACCAGCAAGGTTGAATTTAAGCTCCTCAAAAGAAGATAAAAGTCCTACCGCCTTAAGATAATCCGTCACCACTTGAGAGCCTGGAGCGAGACTGGTCTTTACCCAAGGTTTGACCTTAAGACCGCGCTGGACCGCATTTTTCGCCAAAAGCCCTGCTGTGAGCATGACCGAAGGACTGGAGGTATTTGTACAGCTCGTGATCGACGCGATCACAACCGCGCCTTGTTCGAGATCATATTTCGCACCGTTCAGTTCAATGATCGTTTTTTTAGAAATATCTGTTTTGTTTTTGACTGTTTCCCCGAGCATTTTTTCAAACGAAGGCTTGACTTCTTTCAGGGTTACTCGGTCTTGAGGCCGTTTAGGTCCCGCAAGGCTCGCCACAACGCTTGCAAGATCAAGTTCAATTTCATCTGAATAAATA
The DNA here is from genome assembly GCA_964420575.1 of uncultured bacterium. GTDB lineage: Bacteria > Omnitrophota > Omnitrophia > Omnitrophales > Aquincolibacteriaceae > CAYQTU01. Next base: position 5,569 of record CAYQTU010000062.1, on the reverse strand, counting down.
ATATTCTCATTAGCCCCTTCCCGGAAAAGCCCTTGTTCTTTTAAATAAACCTCTGCAAGCTTGATCTGCTCTTCGGATCTTGCCGTTAACCTTAAGTAATCGATCGTTTCATGATCTACCGGGAAAAATCCCATAGTGGCCCCATACTCAGGAGCCATGTTGGCAATAACCGCCCGATCGGACAACGAAAGCTCGTTCACTCCAGGGCCAAAAAATTCCACGAATTTCCCGACAACCCCTTTTCTTCGAAGCATTTGCGTGACCGTTAGAACAAGATCCGTTGCGGTTGCTCCTTCTTTCAATTTACCAAAAAGCTTGAAACCGACCACTTCAGGAATCAGCATAGAAATCGGTTGGCCCAACATCGCCGCTTCTGCTTCAATGCCGCCCACGCCCCATCCCAAAACTCCGAGTCCGTTGATCATTGTGGTGTGCGAATCCGTCCCAACAAGCGTATCCGGGTAAAGGAATATTTTATTCCCTTCTTTTTTGCTGAAGATTACCGGGGAAAGATGCTCTAAATTCACTTGGTGAATGATCCCTGTCCCAGGCGGAACAACACGGAAATTATTGAAAGCCCGTTGGCCCCATTTGAGAAATTGATACCGTTCACCATTCCTCTCAAATTCTTTGGCGATATTCTTCTTAAAAGCATCGGGCGTTCCGAAGAAATCGGTTTGAACGGAATGGTCGATCACAAGGTCTACAGGCTGAAGCGGATTGATCTTTTTAGGATCTCCGCCCATTCTGGCCATAGCTTCGCGCATAGCGGCAAGATCCACTACGGCCGGGACGCCTGTGAAGTCTTGAAGTAGCACTCGAGCCGGAGTGAAGGCGATCTCTTTATCGCTTTTTCGCTGAGGGTCCCAGTTCGCAAGATTTTCGATATCCGTCCGTTTGACGTTCTCTCCGTCCTCATTGCGAAGCATATTTTCGAGCAGGACGCGGATCGAGTAAGGCAACCGAAGGACTTTCGCGATCCCACATTCCTGAAGGGCCCGCAGGCGATAAATCGTGTAATCTTTGCCCGAGATCTTTAATGTGACTTTACTTCCAAAACTATTCATGGATGTTTTCTCAAGAGCTCCTTTTGAACAAGAAAGGCATCAAAATTCTTGCGGTCTTCTTCAAAACCAAAAGCCTTGAACGGTAAATGGATATAATTTTTCCGAGTAAGATGTAAACGGTAATAACTTTTTCCCCTCACGGCTTTGGCGATATTTTCCCACCGGATCTTCTGGAGATCTCCGTCCTTGAAATAAACAATGACGGCTTCTTCGGTGATCTTACAGAATTTTTGCTTAAAAAGAGGCTTATTCTCTTCGGAACCTAAAGAAAAGGCGATCTCCATAGCGGCTAGACCCAAATAAACCCCGGCAAGGATCAAAAGAAATGGGTTTTTAAAATAAAAAACGGCAGCGATCAGAGCGGCGAAAAACCACCAGCGGCTTTTGATGTTATTGACGAAAAGAAGGTTAAAATATTCCCCTTCGTCCAACGCAAAATCATTTGTTTTGATGTCCATTTATCTTCCTCAAAATCTTTAAATTTTAAGTTTCCCAAAATTGGCTCGAACGTCTTCCGCCGACTTATGAAGCGCTTGACGTTCATGGTCCGTTAAAGAGATCTCCAGGATCTTTTTAACCCCTTCGCGGCCAAGCTTGGCAGGGACTCCGCAATACACATCGCTCAGACCGTATTCCCCTCTTAAATAAACGCAACTGGGAATGACTTCCCCGGTATTTTTCAGGATCGCCCGGACCATCTTCACCGCCGATGAAGAAGGGGCATAATAAGCACTTCCGCTTTTAAGCAGTTTTACGATCTCAGCCCCTCCTTCTCGTGTTCTTTGATTGATCGACTCTATCGTTGCGGCATCCATCCATTTAGAAATGGGTTTCCCTTTAACTTTAGTATATTCAGGAACCGGGACCATTTGGTCCCCATGACCGCCAAGCACCATGGCATGGACATCAGAAGGAAGGACTTTCAACTTTTCAGCAATAAAGTAAGCGTACCGGGCCGAATCGAGCTCTCCGGCCATGCCGATCACGCGCGAAAAAGGGAATCCGGATTTTTTTTGAGCAAGCCAGGTCATCACATCCAGCGGATTAGTCACCATAACAATAATGGCGTCGGGAGAATATTTTGCGCATTCGGCAATGATCCCCCCGATGATCTCTGCATTTTTAAAAAGCAGGTCATCGCGGCTCATTCCTGGTTTACGGGCAAGTCCGGCCGTGATCACGACAACATCTGAGTTTGCAGTATCCTGATACGCGTTGGTCCCTAAAATCTTTGATCGGAAACCTTCTACTGGCGCAGACTCCATCATATCTAAAGCTTTACCTTGAGGAAGCCCTTCGACAATATCGATCAGAACCACGTCGGCGAGGTCTTTTTCAATAATCCGCTGGGCCGCTGTCGCCCCCACAAAACCCGCACCTACTACAGTGACCTTAGCCTTAGCCATGTTATTGCCCTTTCATTTCACGGATAATCGCTTGCGCCATTTCTTGGGTGCCGACGGCAGTCGGGTCGTTTCGATCGATCTTCAGATCATACGTCACCTCTTTACCTTTTTTGATCACCGCCGCAACTGCGCTCTCCAGCTTATCCGCAGCTTTCAGCTCTCCCAGATGTCTTAGCATAAGAACCCCTGACAAGATCATGGCCACAGGATTGACTTTGTTCAGGTTTTTATACTTAGGCGCCGATCCATGCGTTGCTTCAAATAAGGCGCCATTCATCCCGATATTGGCTCCAGGAGCGACCCCCAGTCCGCCTACAAGTCCCGCGCAAAGGTCGGAAAGAATGTCTCCGTAAAGATTAGGAAGTACAAGCACGTCATAAAGTTCCGGTTTTTGAACAAGTTGCATGCACATGTTGTCAACAATGCGGTCTTCAAATTCAATGTCCGGATACCGCTTAGCAACCTCGCGAGAAACTTCCAAAAATAGACCGTCCGAGAATTTCATGATATTGGCTTTATGGACCGCTGTCACTTTTTTACGTTTGTATTGCCTTGCATAGTCAAAGGCGAACTTCACGATCCGTTCGGTCCCGGCTACGGAGATCGGTTTAATACTTATGCCTGAATCCGGTCGGATCTTCCGTTTTGAAAGTTTTTCGATCTGTGCGATCAGGTCTAAAGCTTCGGGAGTCCCTTTCTGAAATTCAATTCCGGCATAAAGGTCTTCGGTATTTTCACGAACGATCACAAGATCGATATTCTTATAACGGGAACGGACTCCTTCATAGGATTTACAGGGCCTTAAGCAGGCATAAAGATCGAGCTCTTTGCGAAGCGCCACATTGACCGAGCGGAAGCCTGTTCCGACAGGCGTGGTGATCGGAGCTTTGATCGCGATCTTGTTTTTACGGATGGATTCAATGACGCGATCCGGGAGCGGAGTTCCCTCTTTTTCAAGAACGTCGAGTCCGGCAGACTGGATATCCCAGTCAAACGAAATGCCGGTGGCTTCCAAACAGGCTTTCGTAGCTTCGGCAAGCTCCGGGCCCACGCCATCACCCGGGATTAAAGTAATGCGATAAGATTTCATAGTTTTTCTCTCTGTTTTTATCGTGTTGGAATTACTCTCTAAAGAAGGCGAACTTGCGGTAGATCTAACCTTCAGCTAGAATGGATTTTTCCGCCTATGCCTCTCTAAAAAGGATTTTTATTGTATATGAAGAACGAGAAAATTAAAAGAACGCTCTTAGACGCCTTGAAACGCTCGGGACAAGTGGTCCGCGCTCATTTTGGAAAAGAACAGGCCATCACCAAAAAAGGCGAATTCAACCTCGTAACAGAAATTGATAAGGCTTCTGAAAAAGCCGCTTTGTCAGTGATTCTAAAAGCTTTCCCGGATCACTCGATCCTCGCAGAAGAGTCCCCTGCCGTTCAAGGCTCCGGGGTGAGGTGGATCATTGATCCCATCGACGGCACTACAAATTTCGCCCATGGTTTTCCTATTGTTTCGGTTTCGATCGCTGCCGAGATCAACGGCCAGCTTGAAATGGGCGGGGTGCTGGACCCGACCCGAAATGAGCTTTTTTTTGCAGAGCGCAGAAAAGGGGCTTTTTTAAACGGGAAAAAAATCGGGGTTTCTAAAGTTAAAAAACTTTCGGATGCCCTTATCGTCACGGGATTCCCTTATGACCGGAAAAAGAACCCCGATGATTATTTAGGGATGCTTCGGGCGTTCCTAACCAAAGTCCAGTGTGTCCGGCGTACGGGTTCTGCGGCGCTCGATCTTTGTTACGTGGCCTGTGGACGGTTCGACGGTTACTATGAAATGAAGCTGAATGCCTGGGATAAAGCGGCAGGAATGATCATCGCAAAAGAGGCGGGGGCTCGGCTCACCGACTTTTCAGGGAAACGTCTCTTGCTAGCCAGCATACAAAATCTTGTAACAAACGGACGCATTCATTCTGAAATGCTTAAGCGTTTAAAGAGTTTTAAGCATCTAAAATAGCTGGCCGTTGCGAGGGATGTTTTATGCCGAAAAAAAAGACCACCCAAAGCCCTAAAGTCAGACGGATTTGGGCGATCAATCCGAAAACCCGCATTAAAAAATCCAAGAAACTATACGATCGCAAAACCGCCAAACAAAAAAAATGGGGCGATGAATTTTTGAAATAAGATGGATTGCTTTTCTATTTTTTAGAAGCTAGAAGCATCCAAAGCCCAAGCCCGGCAGAAACAACAGACCCAATCCAGCTGACCGCAAAAGGGATTTCTGTTTCGCTTACAAAAATATCCAGCTGCAGGAATATCCGGACAACATGCAGTATGGCAATAACAAGAAAGATGATTCCCGCCGTTTTGAGCGCTATTTTTTGCATGATTTTTTTCTCCTATTCCTGTAAAAATAAAAAGCGCCGGGTTTTTACGCCCGGCGCTTGATATTGATTTGCGAAAACTTATTTGCTCTTTTTCGCTCCGCCCATACCGCCGCTAATATCCACGCCGTTATCGGGAAGCGGAAGGTCAGCAGGGATCGGGAAGGTGATCAAATGAAGCGCGCCACCGACCGTATTCACCACTGTATCCACCAAACCTTTTCCTACGCCGGCCCAAACATTTTTGCCTTCATTGGCATATTTGTTCGGTTCAGCAAAAAGGTCGATCCAGCCCAAAAGCGTATTGGTCAAACCAAACGCCAATTTGCCGGAGATCCTGTCTCCATAGGTTTTTTCTTCAGTCCACGGACTGGCAGCAAAACCCATGGGGGCCACCACCATGAAAAAAACAACTGCTAAACTTACTATTTTTTTCATTGCTTTTTTCCTCCTCGGTTTTTAAAACAATTACTCCCTTAAGTGCTGGGGGTTATTTTGCCATAACTCGTTTTATTGCACAACCGGTAATATTTCTATCTTTTATCGTCAAATCCTCAAAAACCTGAACTTTTTAAAAAGATTCTCAAATCAAATTTTCATATGTTTTTTAAGGAACTGATAAGGTCTTTCCCAATAATCCTCTCCGGCCTCATAAGGGAGCCCGTTATGCGTGCCGTCCGAAACCGCAAAGATCTCTTTAGGATTAGGGGCTTTTTCAAAAAGC
>CAYQTU010000061.1:0-9674 GCA_964420575.1 uncultured bacterium | reverse complement strand
ACGATCGCCTATGCTTACGATGCGCGGGGCGCGATCGAGAAGATCCTGCTTCAGGATGCTCATGGACAGTATGAGTTCACATCTGAGGGGACCCTGTTGAGTATTTTTCAATCTGGAGTCAATGCTGAGCTCGAAGCCGGAGAGATCGCTCGGCTCTATACGCGTTTTGGAGAGATTGAACAACCTTCTTTCAATAGTGACGGGAAGATCTCCGGCATTTTCCATTTTGTGGACGGAGCAGAATTTACGATCACGGACGGAGGGATCACGGAGATCGTCTATCCGGGAGGAACAAGGGTCCACTATACGGCAGGCCGTATCAATTCGGTTCAGACCTCTCAGGGAACTTATCAGCTTCTTTACGGAGAGAATGGATCTCAGCTGTCAAGTGTCCGTATTCGTTTTCAGCCTGCCCAGCCCCAAATACTTGATATCGATAATTTAGCTGTGGCCTCCTACGGAAATATTTCGGCTTCTTCATCTTCCGGGATGTTCAGTAGCGGGGCGATCGTTTTGGATGGTGTCGGGGATTATCTTGTGGTCGAACCCGGTGATGCTTTTGATTTTGGAGTTAATGACTTTACGATCGAAACATGGGTGAGCTTTTCGAACCTTGCTCAGACCCACACGATCGCTTCCAAATATGTCCAGGACGGACAAGGGTGGATCTTTGCCGTAGATACGGCCTACAATCAAATGGTCCTTTATGATTCCGGATGGACACGCGTACTTGTGCCGGTCGTCGGGGGTTTTGAAAAGGATCGCTGGTATCATTTGTCTGTCGTGCGGCATGGAAACCAGATCCTCTTCTTTAAGGATGGAGTTCAACAAGGCTCAGCTCAGATCGCAGCATCAAATTATAACGGTGATGCCACGCCTCTGGAGATCGGGATCTATGAAAGAAGAACCTCGGGTCTTAACGGACAAATGGATGAGCTCAGGATCTCGGATATTGCGCGTTGGACTGGAGATTTCACGCCTCAAACTGTGGCCTATGAACCGGATGAACATACCCGTCTTTTGCATCATTTCGAAACGCTGGGAGATGCGGAGCAGGTGACTGGCGTGGTTTCTAATCCGAACGGAGAATTTCCCCTGGTCCCTTTTCTTCAGGCTCATCCGGATGAATCACTTTCCCGGGTTCTTTTTGGCCGCCCTCTTTATAACGCGTTGGAAAATCCGGAACAGATCGGAAGCGAGTTAGGGTTTTCATCCGGAGAACAAATGCTGTTCTTTAGTTCATTACTTCAAGATCCGGAGCGCGGTACGGCTTATGAGCTTTACGGGGATTATTTTCCCGAATGGGCAGGCATTACCCTTGATGCGATAGGTTATAACGGTGGTTATATCAGCCGCAATGTCACGATGGATGTTTCTGACCATTTGCCCGCGATGACGGCAGATCTGTTGGATCTTAACGGCGACGGATTCTTGGACCGTGTTTGGGCAGATCCCGCGGCCGGAATGAATTATTGGTGGGTTCAATTTGGGACTATCGATCATTTTGAAGCGCCCGTGAAATGGATGGGCGTCGAGAGGAATCATGACGTTTCGGCCTATCCATGGTATTTGGGTACGTGGTCCGGACTCCGTTTTTACGAAGGACGGCACCCGCATGTTCTTGGGAATTTGATCGATCTCAACGGGGATGGACGTCCGGACCGGGTTTTCCAGAAATATCACGGAGAAAAAGAATGGTATGTTCAATTCAATAACGGCCAAGGGTTTGATCCGGTCATCCTTTGGGATACGAATATCCATCCTGTGAGCCAATGGTCTTTTCAGGCGACCTATGCTTCGCAAGTTCGTGATGATGAAGACGGGAAAACGGTCCAGGAATTGATCGCGGACCTTATTGACATGGACGGCGATGGCCTGCCTGACCGTATCGTGCGGCCTTGGACGGGAGATTTTGATCATTGGTTTTTTCAGAAAAATACCGGAGAAGGTTTTGCGGATGCTGTGCTTTGGGAAGGCGTGGACCCGGGTTTTTGTGCCGGAGACGAAAAAATGGGAGGCTCGCTTTCCTGGTATGCCGTAGAAAGTAATTTCATCGGAGACCTTTCAAAACTGATCGATCTCAACGGGGACGGTCTGACAGATCGGGTGCTCCTTAAAAATGAAAACCCAGCCGATCCCGCTTCGGCGATGGACTGGTATATTCAGCTCGGGAACGGCCACGGATTCGAACCGGCCACGCTCTGGGATGATGAAGTCCGGAGTTTGCCGGGTTTTCCGAATGAAAAAATAGGTTCCGCGATCCATGTATTTAAAGATTGGAATGAGCCTCGTAATGTTCTTGCGGATCTGATCGATGTGACCGGCGACGGATTGCCGGACCGTGTGACTTTGGCGAGCGGGACAGATATTGCGCAGGACACTTGGTGGGTTGAGATCAATACGGGTTCAACCTTTGCTCCGGCTGTGGCTTGGACGGGGATCAAAGGCACAAACCAGCTCGAGTGCTCGATCAGCCAGGATAATGAAAATTTCCGCTCTTATGGCCTGGGGCGCTCCCCGGGGGCTTTCCACCAGACGGTGGATCTTAAGGATATCAATAATGACGGGGTCCCGGACCGTTTGATCTTTCCTGAAAACGGTTCGCGATGGCTCGTACAGTTCGGAACCGGTTCAGGGTTCCTTCCTGTTCAGGAAATGCAGATCGAAGGCCTTGAAACCGCGACGGCGGCCATCCATAGTTCACATTATGATTATCTCCATGTCAGTCTCAAGACTGATGTGGAGATCAGCGAGTCTCAGGGCACAGTCCGGGTCACGCTGGGGTCCGCCGCTCAACCGAAGTCCTATCAGATCTGGACAATCAATACTTTAACAACAGCGTGGCAGGATTTTTATCTTCCGCTCGATCCCGAAAAAGATGATGGGGCTAGCATCCATATCGAATTTATTCCCGCAGAAGGGACTTCTCCGGAAATTTCGGTCTATACGGACAATATCACGTTTACTTCTTTTCGCCCGCCGGATGCACAGGATTGGCTGGACCGTCTTTTGACGGACGGGACGGTTTTGGCGGAAGCCTATGCCGAACGGCTCTCGGACCTTGGAGATTATCTCTATGCCGGAGAGGAAACCGCTACTGCCGGCCTTGATTGGCAGGAGCTCCTTCAAGCGGAAACACGGATCGAATTCAACGAAGAGGGGGACGCGGAACGGTTTGAAAGCCTTTACGGATCGATCTCGCAAATGGAAAACGGGCAAGTGGTCTCTACACAGCTTCCGAATAACGGCGGGAGCATCCATTTCGAAATTAGCGGGGAAAATGTCCAAACCGTGACCCAGCAGATCACGAATCCTGACGGTTCCACCAGTACCCAAACCCTTTCTTACGGGCGGGTCAGAGAGATCGTTCAGCCGGACGGTACGGTCTTGAATTACAGTTATGAATTTTGCGGCAGTACCGCTGCATCCCACCTTTGCGCAGAGCTCACGGAAGGGGCCGAGATCACCGCGGTCACTCATCCTTCCACGCAAACGGTCGAACGATACCGTCAATGGACTTTAGGCGGCCGTACTTTTGACCAGCTTATTTCAAGGACCCAAACCAACGGGATCGAGGTCTTTTTTGAATATAATGAACGGGGTGAACTCTTCCGTTCCTCAATCCTCTATAAAGGACGTGTCCGGGAAACATTTGGCCACAGCGTGACGGCCGACGGGCATTCAATGATCACCACGGAAGCGGGGGTTCGGGAAGAATATGACAGCGAAGGAACCCTTCTTTTCCATACCACACCGGAGGGCTACCGGTATGCGCATACTTTTGAACCCGGTAAGGAGATGGTCACCACATGGGAGACCGTAACGGAAACTTTTGCGGACGGAACGACGCTTACACTTCAGATCCCGCACATTACATTGACCGATCCGCTTGAAGGGTCGGCCGGGGATTCGGAATCCATCCACCGCGTGACACTTACGGATTACACAGATACAAACGGTAACCGTGCGACTTATGGGACCGATCCGCAGACTCATGCCCCGAACGTTCTGAAGGCTTTGGAACTTTCGGACGGAACACGATTCTATTTTAACCAGATTGAAACGCGTGCGATCACAGATCCTGAAACGCAGGAAAGCCAGGCTGAGATCCTGCTTTTGGACGTAAAAATCCTTCATGCGGACGGAAGCGTCACTGAGTTCAAGAACGGTCAGCCTTTTTCGATCACAAGCGCCGCGGGCCGCACGATCTCCCTTCTGACAGAGGCGGGGCCAAACGGGGAAGAGCTTTTGCTCGATCCTGCGGAATCCGCGGCCTTCCATCTCGCCCAGGCGAAAACGCTTTGGCAGACACTTGTGCTCCCCGAGTGGGAAGCCTATAAACTTCAGGCGGTCATAACGGTTCAAAGCGAATACACGCTTGAAGGGGAACTTGTGACGAGGCAGTTCGCCGAAGGCACGCTTGAACTTTATAATGACGATGGAAAGATCGAACAGGTCCTGAGCCCGGAAGGTGAACGGCTCATCCTTTATACTTACGATACGGACGGGAATCCCGTAGATATCGATATGGAAGGCTCCCGCAGGCGGTTGGAATCCGCTATTTTGCGTTTGAAGGCCGAAGTAGCGGTTGAACGCGAAGAGGCGCTTGCGGCGATCGCGGACCGCGAACAGGTGTTGAGCCAGACTATCGAAGGCGAATATCTCGTTCAGCGTGACCGGCTGCTTTTGATCCGCACGCAGATCGAAGCTCAGAAAAACCAGATCGCCTCGATCGAGGTGAAAGGGAAACAAGCACGTGGCATGATCGCAGATACGATGATGCAGATCCAGGCCGGACTCGACCAGGTGAACGCGGCCTTGGAACAGCTCGCGCATCAGCGCGAACAGAGCTTGGCACAACTTGCTTCACAGGTCCAGGAGGCACATCTTCAGATCGAGACCGAATCCCAAAATGCCTATGATCAGCTCCAGGCTGAGGCGGTCGAGATCCGCCGTTCCATCCTGGAGCAGGAGATCATGCCCGTTGTTTACCATTGGTACCGCGAGATCCTCGGCCGCGATCCCAATAAAACAGAGTATGATGCCGTCGTCGGTGCGGCTGATTATGAAACTGGCACGTTTGATCTCGAAGGATTAAAACAGTCCCTGCTGAACGGCGGTGAATATGCGGCGCGCTCTAATGAAGTTTCACTGATCAAAACCCAGGTCATGACGCTTCTTGAAAATTATCTTTTGATGGATGCAGCCTCGCGTGCAGATTTTTTGGCGGATCTGGGGATTCCGGCCGCGGACCTTGCGGAAATTTCAACTGGGGACGCGGAAGCGATGCGCGAATGGCTGGCCAAACAATCACTTCATTTCGGACAGTCCGCCTTTTTAGCCCTTGAAGGGCTTATCCGACAACAGATCACAGACTACAGCCCACAGACTCAAAGGATCGCTTTAGCATCGGACCTTATTCTCATTGATATTTTGACCGGAACACTCACCCCGTTCGAGCAAGGTGATCTTGTTATTTCGATGTATGCGATGAGGCTGGTTGCCAAAAAGTATAGCGTTGATGTCACTCCCTATGCCATGACTTATGACGTCTTGCGCGGTATGTATTTAGAAGTTTGTGGCCTTCAGTCTTCAGCCTGTAGCCTGCGCGTAGTCGCGCACATCAACGGCAACCACTATGTCATTATCACAAATGTGACAGATACCGAGGTCACCTATATCGATCCCGGGATCGGGCCTGAGGCGGATGCGGCGGCCGGGACTTCTCCGATCACAGTCTCTCGAGATGATTTTCTTGCCGTTTGGGTCAATGCAAAAGCCGGTCAAGATGCATTGCCCGAGGATGGTTGGGGTTATGTTCTTTCTCCTCGTCCTCCTCCGTCGCCCCTGCAACCTCAAATCGCTGGAGGCGACGTACTTGGACCATTAAGTTCAAGTGCTGCCCAATACCGCGTTTTAGAGACTTCCGAACAAATGTCTGTCCGAGGTGCGTTCTTCCCGTTCCTGATCTTTATCGTTACGGTCATTATCAATGCGATTGTTGCCGCGGTTTCTGCTGTCATTGCCACGATCTCTATGATCGTCGGCGGACTTGTGGCGGGGATCGGCAGTATTGCGAGCGGGTTCGGAGCCCTGGTCACGGGGCTTTTTAGCGGGAATTTCCTCGCGGGTATTGAAGCTCTTTTTCAGGGGATCGCAGCAGGCTTGGGGCAGATCGCCGGGGGGATCGTAGGCGGTATTGTCCAGATGGGACAAGGACTGTTTGCGGCTTTCACGGGACTTCATGCTGGTCTGGCGGGGGGAATCTCGCAAGCGCTCGGAACGGGATTCCTGGGCTCTGTTTTTTCAGGGGCTTTTCATTCGGGGTTCCTTACAGGAATGATCAGTACCGGGTTGGTCAGCCTTGAACTTCAGGGAGCGATGGGGTTATTGGGAGCGATCGGGATCTCGCCTCAATGGCAGGGATCTTTCATGAGCGGGCTGAATGCTGTGATGGGGATCGGTCTGATGTTTGTTCCGGGCGGGCAGATGGCTGGGCTGGGGATGATCACTGGCGGGGTATCCGGATTTTTGAACCAGTATACGGATCTTTCCCCGGCGCTTACGAGCATCATCAGTATCGGTGCGGCGGGACTCGGGGCTTTTGCGGGCGGGTTCTTTGATGCGGGATCGATTACCGGTGCGATCTCGGGGCTTCAATCTTCTTTACCTTTCCTTTCCATGGAACTGGCTTCCGCGGGCCTTGCGGGTCTTGGCGGCGCTTTCGATTGGAACCCCATGCTTACAGGATTGCTTGATATTCCTCTGAGAGCCGCAGTAGGGTCAAGCGTCGGTATTTTACGGGTGACCACAGAATTCCGATTGGAAGAAATGAACTTGGCGAGATCATTTATGCCTTGGATAGTCGGAGTTTTCTCGAATATGTCACGGATTCTGTTTTTAGCTCGTCGACATTAGGTGGAATAATTTCTGTTGGAACTCAGCTTGGCCTTGATGCGATAGGCGTTCCTGGCTGGATTGGAAGTTTTCTCCCTAATCTATTGAATCAGATTACGTTGGGTTTAGGGGGGAATTCTGATCCCCAGACTGCGGATGAAAATATTTTAAACAGGATCTGGAATAATATCTCAAAATTCGGGAGTGGACTTTGGGGAGCGATCGGCGATGTTGTTAGTTTAGGAGCAGATATCCTGAAACAGGGGTACGAAGCCGTTAGGAATACATTCGGCAGCCTTTTCAGCCGGGAAGTACAAGAAACCCTTTATGAAGCAGCAACCGCAGGTCCTATTGGAGCAGGTGCCGGCTGGGCGCTTTCGAGTCGCACAGAAAATTATGATGCGAATGATAATCTTACAAGCGTTGTAGAGATTTTTTCGAATACAGCAGGCGACAGGACAACGATTGTTACCGGCGTTCAGACCGGCAATTACACGATCCAAAGAGAAATGGCCAACGGCAATTGGTTTCAAGAGGTCTATGAAGGGGTAACTCGCGGAGCACAGGGAGGATTCGGTTTCAGCTCAGTGGCATTTGCGCAGGAAACACCGGATGGAATAAGAATAGACCAAACGATTTATGATTCAGACGATTACACAGTTTCCTTGAGCGATGCAGTGAGCGGCTATGATTTGTATGAATATCAGATTGCTGATGGCGAGATAGCGTCATTTGAACAGTCTTTGCAGGCATTTGCCTATGGAAATGACGTCTCCCGGTTAAGAGCCGCCAATCCGCAAGATATTGTGCTGGCCGATTTAGGCGGGTTCCAGCTGAGTCAGCTTGAAGGGCTGAATTACACGGTTAATTTTAATCACAATACCGGCGAAACTTCTATTTCCATACCAGTTGCTTCAGAAACGAATACTCAATTTCTTTCTCAGATCCAGTCCATTCTTCAGCAGACAGGCCAGAATATACAGCAGTATACAGAAAAGATAAAAAATGGTTTTGCCTTGTTGGGGTCGAGAACAGATGCAGAAATTGCCCAACATAAAGCAGCAGAGATTAGCGAAGTTTTATCTGATCCCGGGAAAATATATGTGATTCATACACAAACAGATTCAAGAACATCTTATCTTACGAGGCAAGCGACTCGGCTTGGAACGAGTGATTATAGTGTAAACCATTCAGCGCTTGCTTTTAAAGATAAAGACGGCAAAGTGTTTATTATTGAAATTCAAATGGACGGTCATGCGCAATCAGGATTAAACACTGATGTGCTGGTGCGCCCGTTTGAGGAATGGGCTGCGCCATATATTGATATTGATGCCCAACCGTTACCAATTTCGGCAGAGCAAGCCGATGCATTTAGACAAAACGTTATATTCGGAAAATATGTAAATGAAAGTACGATGACTCCAAAGATTCAGCTATACTATGATTTTCCGGGGGCTCTTGTTGGTGAAGGAGCGGGTATTCCGATTCCAGGCCAGGGTTCGAAGAAATTTTGCAGTGAATTAGTAGCGGATTTAATTTTTGAAGGCTTTGGACGAGAAATTCAACCGCTTGACAACGATAGCTATGTTTCACCCAATGAATTGCAACGACGCATAGAGGAATGGATTGCAAGCCAACAGGGAAGCAATGAGGGCAAGTCATGAAGATTAATCGACTAGGTTTAACCCTGCTAGTTTTAAATGCAATGATAGTTTTTGGAATTGCCATTGCCGATGGCCTTCTTTCGACTTTCACTGTGAATCCCACAAGCGGCCCATCGGAGATGCGTTTTTTAAGCTGGATGATGATGGGGAACTTTTTCCCTTTTTTAGCTTATAGCTTAGTAGCAAAAATCCCAATTTTAAACTGGCTGTATTTTAAGACTTATTGGACTACCTGTCTGCATTTCGCCGTTCTGGGTGGAATTCAATGGTATTTAATCGGTTGGATGATCAGTTCAATTTGGAATAAGTTTGTGCTAAAAAAGTGAATGAGCTGGTTATTGCTCATACAAAACAGGTCAAAACAGAAAACAGGTGACAGTCAACAAAAACAAAAAACAGGTCAAAAAACAGGTGACAGTCACTTAAAAGGGGACAGGCAGCCAAGGTGATGAAGGGAAGGCGGGTTGAATGAGCGGTTATGGCAAGAAAAGCGAGAAGCAGGGTTCTTTCAGACAGTTGTTTCACGCACGTGTTTTCCCGCGCCATCGAAAAGCGATGGATCTTTCAGGAAGGGGGAGACTTTCAAAAGTTTTTAGGACTGCTTTTAGAGAGTAAAAAAACAGCGGATTTTCTGATTCATCATTATTGCTTGATGAATACACACTTTCACATGGTTTTACGGCTCGGAATGCTCACAGAATTCTCCAAAAGTCTTCAGTGGGTCAAATGGCAATACACGCACTATTACAATCTAAAATACAAGCGATACGGTCCGCTGTGGCGTGAGCGATTTTCGAGTCTGTTAATTGAGGATGAGCGATATCTTGCGGCGTGCGGTCAATATGTGGAGTTCAATCCTGTGGAAGCCGGCATGGTAAAACGATGCGAGGAGTGGCCGTATAGCTCGGGCCGGTGCTATTCCCTCGGGGAAGAGGATCCACTGGTGGATCGATATGCTTTTGACGGGAGTTTGCCTGAAGGAGTTGATTTTACGAGCAAGGCATTTTTTGAGCGAGGCAGCGGTATTGGTTCAGCGCTTTTCAAATTTTGTTTAAA
Source organism: uncultured bacterium (assembly GCA_964420575.1). GTDB lineage: Bacteria > Omnitrophota > Omnitrophia > Omnitrophales > Aquincolibacteriaceae > CAYQTU01. The sequence goes on along the minus strand of CAYQTU010000061.1, from coordinate 57 downwards.
AGAAGGAATTCAACAGCCATGTCTGTCCCCCAAAAAGTGACTGTCACCTGTTTTGTA
>CAYQTU010000060.1:5513-9875 GCA_964420575.1 uncultured bacterium | reverse complement strand
CGCCGGGATCGACATCGATACAAAAGCCGGTCCGGTCCGGAAAATATTTCTCGGATTCTCAAAATAAAGAGCATCAAGCGTTTTGTCATGGCGCATTTGAAGCGGTCCCGCTTTCTCCGGCATAAAAGACAGCACCATCTGAAAATATGGCGCGACCCGGATACGTCTTGCCCGATCATCCTGGTTCCGGACAGTTAAAAGGTAAACTCCGGTCGGATCCTGAGGCGGGACAAATACCGTCAGCTCCGTCGCAAGGGTTTTATGCGACATCCGAAAAACCGCTGTCCCATCCACGCCAAATTCTGATTCGTATTTTGCCTGAGGATCATTGAGCGGATGATAAGTTGGCGAGTACCACTCTTCCCGGTCCACGTCATAAAGGTAAATCGCTTCTGAGGGGATCTCCCGTGTCACGGTATCCGGCCAATCCGGCGTCAAACGGTTTTGCTGAGAATTCCCATTACATGAAGTGTGAAGTCCGCGATTTGTCACCATCACCGAATGCAGGGCGTTGGAAACCGCATGATCGATCGGCCTTGGCGTATAGGGTGTATGAACGCGTAATTTATTACCGTTATCGATAAATTCCGAATACGGCTGAGGGGTCCCCTGCGGGATCTCTCCATGCCCGATCAAATACGGCATTTTTTTCCGTTCCGGCAGGGCTACCCCGCGAGTAATCCTGGGTTTCAGTAATTTTGCGATCAGATCAAGCGCTTTTTGCCTGTTCTTCGCATAGCCGATCATAAGTTTCATACCTACCGAAGCTTTTGAGCTAACGGTCGCATTGACCAAAAAACTTCCGATCGGATCGAAGGTCGGAAAAGCCGCAGTATCTCGGGCCGGTAAGAAATCCAATGTTTCAAGGATCCTTGGCGACCAGATACTCTTGGCCCGTCCGATAAAATCCACGCGCCCCGTCAAGAAACCTTCCGGAGAAATATCGAGCGCCATCAATCCCATGGACTTGGTGGCTTTTTGCCAGGACAGAATCGCATTCGCGCCGCTGACATATTCCATTTCCGGATAGAGACGTTGGTACTGAGTATGAAAACGATCGTGCAACCCTCCGTTCAACACCCATTCCAGGTAAGGAACGACTTTGAGCTTACGCTCTTTATCGGTCAGGTTCTCGATCCCGATCTTCCAGATCTCCGCAGTACTATCCTGATCCGGAAGAATGATCTCGACCGTGGTCCTAATCCCATGGTTGGTATTCACGATCTTCAGTGAATCCTCACCCCGTTCGACATGTGAAGCCTGGAATTTCCCTGTCGGAAAGTTTCCTGTGATCGGCCAATAACGTGCGCCGCTCTCAACGTTTTCAGAAGTATCCACAAGGTACAAAATGCGGCCTGCCGGATCCACCATATCATAAGAGCGCCGGCTGACATCATACTCTTTGGGATAAACATCCCGTTTTTGATGGCTGACTTCGCTGTAAATTTCCGCGTTCTCTTTCGCAACCACCTTATATTGCCGGTTATTTAATTCATAACCTGCAATCCTTTTTGCCCGCGAACGACGCGCCAAAAGTCGGATCACAAACGAGAGCCCTGTGCAAACCACTACCGCCATTCCAATCAAAATCAGCATTTCAGAGATCGAAAGGGACTGTAACGCGGGAATAAGTCCTTTTCCTCGCGCCGCATTCTGCATCGCTTCCGATTTACTCCAAACGTAATCCCAATCTTCTCCGCGAGGAAGATAGAAAGGAATAAGCAACGGCGCCCATGTCGTGAACCTTTTTACACCTTCGGGAATATAGCGCTGAGCGACCGCTGGGCCGATAAATTTTGATATTTTTTCATCCAGCTTATCCATCCCCAAAAAGCTCAGGTTCACAAGCGTGGCCACGCGAAGCCCCATATGGTCCATCCAAATGAGGATCCTGAAGAAGTCAAACGCCATGACCCACAAAAAGATATTCAAGCTCCACGCCTGGAACGCCTGAGGCGACATCGTGGCGTTGTGGTAGATCGCAAACAGGGTCCTGACCGCACCATCCTGGTTGTACCAAGTCGCCACCGGCATCATTCGTAAAAACGTATAGATGATCGGCGACATCCAAAGGCCCCACCGCAACACATAGATCATTAATTCCGTCAGTTGGGCCAAGCCGGCTTTGGAAAAGAAGAATTTAATCGGGGTTTTATCTTTGTCAAAAAAGGCCTGCATGAAAACTTTATTGATGGCAAATAACCACGTCGCTACCGACCATTTGATCACGCCGTCTAAAGACTCCGTAAAAAGCAATTTTACGCCGCCCGGGCAGTAACCTAGATCCATCTGTCCCCACTTACTGATCAAGACCGGCTGCACATAATGGCCTAGCGGATTCAGATACGGGTAAGTGGTATAGGACATTTCCCCCAAAGAGTTGAAAGTGGGATACGCATTGTACTGAGCTACTGAAAAAATTGAAGTTACGTAGAGCTTGAACTTGTACAAAATAACCGGAACCTGTTGGGCATCAAGGTAAAAAGCCAGCGCCGCGCCCAGAAAAGCTCCGAGCAATGAATCGATGAAATATAACCGCCAAGACTGGACTTTCCCCTGTCCTCGAATTCCATAAAGGGTATCGCGAATAATGCTGATCCCGCCGGAAGCGATGAGACCGATCACTAGTCCAAATAAAATACGGTCCGGCATCGCTTTTTCGATAAAGCCATGCGAAAGCATGTGTGCAAATCCGAACCCGGCAACAGCACCTCGCGCATAAAGCGTTTTACTGCGGTAACTATAACGGGTTCTTTCAAAAAAAGGCAGGCTTCCGTCAAAAGTTTCAATGATCGTCTTAAGGAACGGAAAAACCAGGGCCCCTGCCAAAATGCCGATCGCATAGGGAAATGAAGCCATTACCTTTTGAGCTGCAGCATTAGTGAAAATCATCGACAATGCATAAAGGATAGCCATCAAAATACCGCTATAAGCCATGCCTTTTTTCATTCCGAGCGTGACATTTTTGAAGATCGTATCCTCGGTAGGTGCCATGCGGCTACCTGCGTCCAGAAGGATCCCGGTTAGAAGATAGACCTCGCCCCATAATCCGGCAAAGGAAAGCATGGTGGCAAGGATCGAAATAAACGCACGCCCGATCACCGGCAAACCCGCAACCCAGGGGAGCGAAGCTAAATTTGCGATCGAAGGGGCCAGTACAACTCCCAACGAAACTAAAAAGAGGAATAAATGCGCTTTAACGGTCTTTAAAACTTGACCCTTCGTGATCGAACTGATCCCATTTGCAAGGACTTCATTAAATGCGATCACAACCAGCAACCGACCAAGGCCTTCTAAAAGAGCGGGCCAAGCCGCAAGCAAACCCGCGGAAAGTGTAAAGGTCATGGTTTGGAGCAATGTCACATTTTCCAGGAGCAATAACCATCCAAATAAATAAGGGGTGCCGATGATCAAAGCACTCGGAACGGGCTTAAGATGCTTTCCCGATACGGCCAAAGCATGGGCGTTAAAAGCCTGATAGATCAAGAAAGCGACAACAGCCGTCAACTTATTGATCATGAACAAATGACTCCACTGCGTTGGAGCCTGCAAAAGTTCAAGCCGGCTTGTCGATACTGCAAGAATCCCGGTTAAAATAACATTCAGAAAAATTTCTGAAGGCGTAAGGTGTTTACGGGTATAGCCCCATTTTAAAAGCTCTGCTGCCAAACCGCCCAATAAAGCCACCATCAAAAAACCTGGGCAAAAACCTGCTCCCGGCGTTTGAGTCGCCCCCATAACATAAAGGCTCAGGGCAATGCCGCCGATCAACACGATCACAACCCCAAAAAACAGATCCCTCATCAATCGGGCAAGCATCGAAGGTTCCGGAGGAACAATGCTCAGGCTTTCGGTCACTGTCGGTTTGAGCTGCTCCCATTCCCGGTTCCGCCGAAAGATCCGGCCAAGAAGCGCGACAAACAACGCCGCAAGAAGGCCAATTCCAAAAACGGAAAGGAATTTTAATAAAAACAGGTATTTTTTAAGAAAGGTAGTCTGACAAAAATCAAACCCTAAATACAATGTCCCGTTTGTGGATTCAATATTCCCTTTTGGCGAAATCACAAACGCAACCTCATCTAAAGTCCCGATCTTATTCCATTGGATCGTTTTGGGGATCAAATTCCATCCCGGCTTCGGTGTGATTGCGAGGGTTTGTGTTCCGGTCGTCCCTTTGAGCTCGGCTCGGATTGCGATCCGGTTCAGCTGAGAAGGTTCGAGGACCCGAAGACCTATCTCGAGGGTATTGACTTGTGAAGCGGTTAGGTCCTCAGGAAATTTTTTAGTCCAAACCCGGAGAGTGCTATTTTTTGATAAGGAATATCCAAGATCATAAACATCCTTCTTAGCTTCTTCATCAAA
>CAYQTU010000060.1:1147-5503 GCA_964420575.1 uncultured bacterium | reverse complement strand
CAAAAGAAAAATTGATCGATCCCTTTGCGGAACCAATCTCAGAGACCCCTTTATCGTTGGCATCCAAAAGCCCAAAAGAGGAGCGGGCAGGAACTATTGGAGCCGCGGCAGGTGGTATTTTCTGTGTAGCGGAGGCGTTCTTTTCCTGGACTGAAGACACAATCGTCTTAGCCCCCACTTGAACCGTTCCTTGAGCCGGCAAAGTCTTTGAAGCTACTACCGGCGATGCCGCCTGCGGAGCTGCTGCGGGAACAGCTTCTTGGACTTTCACGATAGGCACAGAAGCGGGTTTCGTAAAATCGACGGCAAAAGATAAAGTCCCTTTGCTCAGATCACTAGTGCCCACTACGCTTATATTAAAAGCAACCTCGCTCAGGCTACCTACTTTGGTCCAATCGATCGTCTCCTGAAGGAGAGCCCACCCGGACTTAAGTTTGAGCGGAATGCTTTGCGTCCCTTGAGTTCCTTTAATTTCCAGCTCAACCGCAATTTGACTTACGATCGAAGCTTCCGGCGTCTTAACATTAACTTTTGCTACACTTGCCGTCTCCGAATTGAAACCTGCCGGAAATTGCTTAAGCGAAAGGGTCAACATTTCCCCTTTAGGAAGCGTATAATCCAGTTCCAAAACGTCTTTCTTAAGCGCTTCATCAAAAGTCGCGGTCACCAGGCTTTTTGCCCCTTGCGGAGCAACGGCGTTCCTTTCCCGAGCATCCAAAAGATTAAAGGAATCCGTTTCTGCAGCTATCCCCAAAGTCACTAGAGAGCAGAAAAAGACAATGCCTAAGCATAACGCTATCCAACACTGAGTTTTCGGACGGTTATTTTTTGAAGAGCATCTAGAAGATTTCGGTAAGAATCCGAGACGGTTTAAATGTGAAAACATCTTTTGTTTACCTTTCTTTAAGGAATGAAGTAACTTGTCAAAATTTTTTTGTGCTTTTTTAATCCATTTAAAATGAACGACGAGTGAACGCAGCTACTTGCAGCGTAATGGGTTAGTATTATATCTAAATTAACGTTTTCTGGAAGTTTTGTTTTTGCTTTGCGGGGTGATTTAAAATGCTCTAACTGCCTCGCCCTTCAAGATCAAAGACGTTCCTCTTTCAGCAGGAAAGAATAGTTTCCCTTTCAAAAAACCTTCGCCTATTTAGCGGAAAAAAAAGACGTAGATACTCCCAATGGCGGTAATAATAATATGCAAAAAAAGAACTGCCGCCGTATTAAAAATGTGGATCTCAATACCAATCTGGCTGAACAGATTCGCCATAAGCAGGTTCAAGCTGATGAGGACCGCATACCCTCCGAAAAAAGCCCACCCGATCAGCCCGCGGCGGACCACCATCAACGCTCCGGCAAGTGCTAAAAAGGCAGGAATGCCAACCACAGGGCAGATGCTCAAAAGCCAGGGTTGATTGGCAGCATAGGCCGAATCAAAAACTCTCTTCAAAAATATTTTATCCGCCATGCTTAGCGAAAGGGTCAAAAAACCCATGGCTAGACAGACCAGTCCAAAAACGATTTCGATCCTGAATTTGATACGAAGCATTTTTACAGCTTCCATGTTCATTTTGGGTCGCATAAAACACCTTTCTTTTTGGCTCTCTTCTCTTTAGCGTTTCCTTGAATAGGCATGCGTCGCATGCCCATAAAACATTTCAGCACATTCCATCAAGGTTTCGGAGAGTGTCGGATGCGGATGCACAAGAGACGCCAAATCCTTGACCCGCATTCCCGCTTCAACGGCCAAAGCCCCTTCGCTGATCAATTCTCCGGCACCCACCCCACAGATCCCTACACCTAAAAGTTTTTCTGTTTTTGGATCAATAAGAAATTTCGTCGTACCGTCTGTCCGATCCAGAGTAAGCGCACGGCCTGAAGCCGACCAAGGGAATTTAACGATTTGAACTGGAATATTTTTTGTCTTGGCTTCCGTCTCGGTCAACCCGCACCAAGCAAGTTCAGGATCTGTAAAAACCACGGCTGGGATCAGATGAGAAGATCCCTCCCCGACATTCCCGCAGATATGCTCCACGGCAACTTTAGCTTCTTTAGAAGCCTTGTGGGCCAAGAGGATCCCTCCAGCCACATCGCCGACCGCATAAAGAGTTGGATCCGCTGTTTGTTGTTGGGGCCCCACCTGGATAAAGCCCTTTTCATTTATTTGGACTTTTGTCCGATCTAATTGAAGCTCTTGGCTACAGGGTGTTCTGCCCACCGCAACAAGAACACGGTCAAAAACTTCCCGTTTTTCTTCATCCCCAGTCATCATTTGGACTTCTAAGCCGTTCGAAACGGATCGAACGCTGATCACTTTGGCATTTAACCGTATTTCTTTAAAGATCTTACCCGTTTGCTCTTGGACTAAGCGAACAAGGTCCGGATCAGCACCAAGCAAAATCCCGTTCATCGCCTCAGCCACTACCACCTCACTGCCCAATGCCGCATAAACCGTCCCCAATTCCATTCCAATATATCCCCCGCCGATGACTAAAAGCCGCTGAGGGATCTCCTCTAAGCTTAAAGCCTCTGTCGAAGTCATCATCCGCTTATCTTTAAGGTTAAAAACGGAAGGTAAAATCGGCTGCGAACCCGTAGCAATGATTGCTTTTTCGAACTGAATAGCTTGGGCACCTTGGGGCGTGGCAATAGAAACTTGCATTGGGTTATCGAATCGAGCCTGCCCTCGGACCACTTCGACTGACCTGCGTTTTGCAAGACTCTCGATCCCCTGCCCTAATTTCTCCAGAACCGATTCTTTCCAAGTTCGGACTTTTTCAAGGTGTACCTGGGGGCCTGAAAAATCAAGTCCCCAACGTGAAGCTTCACGGGTTTCCCGGATCAATTTTGAGATATGAAGAAGGGCCTTGGAAGGGATACAGCCACAATTCAAGCAAACACCCCCCAAGCGTTCTGACTTTTCTACGATAATGACTTTTTTTCCGTGTGCAGCGGCGTAAAAAGCAGCCGTATATCCGCCGGGGCCTGCCCCGATCACCAGAAGGTCCGTTTTACGTATTTCCATGGATACCCTTTCTCGGTTAAAACGTTCGTGCGGGATATTCTAACAAAATCAATTTGCAAAAGAATCTGTTTTTCAGGGCGCTCTTTTTCGATATAAAATTGCCGCCCAGTTCCGCGATCGAAGGATTTTGAGACGTTTAAACCCGAACACACAAAAATCTTTCTGAAAATCTTTAAGATTTTTCTTTCCGATTCCCGAGACGATCAAATGCCCCCCATCTTGCACGCAATCGGTGATCTGTTTTTTGTATTTCAGAAGGGTTTTGGAAAGCAAATTCGCGCCCACGACTTTGAATTTACTCTTGGTCTTATAATTCTTCAAATTCGCCCGAAAGAAGGTACCTTGGGCGCATCGGTTAAGTTCAAAATTTTTTCTCGCAGCCGCAGCCGAAGGCTTATCATTATCGAAACCCACCACTTCGCTGGCCCCCAGTTTTGAAGCAACGATCGAAAGGATCCCCGTTCCCGTACCGATATCCAAAAAAGTCTGAAAATCATTTTTAAAAAGTTCCAGAAAACGGACCATGAGGCGTGTTGTCTCATGACCTCCCGAGCCAAAGGCGCTTCCCGGATCAAGAAAAACGGGCATGCGCTTACAAGGTTTGAATTTATGTTTCTCCCATACCGGAACGATCAAGAATCTCGTTCCCAGAGGCCTGATATGATAATCTTTTTTCCATTTATCAAACCAGTCTTTGCGTTTTAAAATTTTTATAACCACTTTCAGCTTAGAGCTCTGCACACGTAGCAATTTCTGTTTGGTCTGACAAGCCTTTGTCGCGGAGCGAGGGTAATAGCTTAATTTGAATTGATCTTGATAATCCGTACAGACCCATTCATTTTCAGGGATCTTACATTCCTCGAATAAGCGGCAGGCGACCTTCTTATCACGGTCTTTCAAGGATTGTCCTTCGATCGAGATCTCTAGGGTCGCGGTTTGTTTCTGTTCGAGTTTTTTCATGGGAAATTCGTGATTCTTGCGAAGGACCCAAATTTTATTCCAAAAGATACTCTGAAAGTTTCACAAACTTAAAACCTTTAGCACGCAATTTGGGAACGGCATTTTTTAACGCATCCAAACTTCCCTGCCCGGGCCGATCCATGGGGAAAGCAATGATCGCACCGATGGGAACGTTTAAAAGTTCCTCTTGGATCTTCTTAGCACCAAGCTCACCCCCATCGTTTCCCAAAGTCGCGCCGACAACTTCATACCCAAGTGCTTTTGCAATGCGGACTGAAATATCATCCAGGTACCCCATTCCAGGACGGTAATAACGTGGGATATGCCCGATCACCGGACTCATCTTCCGTGAATTATCTTCGATCTCCTGG
>CAYQTU010000060.1:0-1137 GCA_964420575.1 uncultured bacterium | reverse complement strand
TTTTGTGGTCGGAAAACCATTGACCGTTTTCCCACGGACAGAAACAGGCTTGTGATCCAAGCCGTGATTTGCAAGATCAAAAAGGATTTTAGAAGAAAGCTCTTTAAAACGGGACGGATTCTGCGAAATCCATTTGCCGCTCAGAAATAAGGTCGCCGGTATATTTTCATGCTGCAAGTATTCGATCAATCCTTCATCATACCCGCTGCCTTCCGTCCCGCAGGCATTAAACGTCAGCGCAATGACCTTGTCCTCTGTTTTTAAATGGGTCGCAACGCCCGAAACAGTTTCTCCCCATTCATGAGGGACCTCATTGGAAAATTCCAGAACAATGATCTCTTGAAGCAGCTGATATTCTTCCTTTTCATCGGCAATTGCTTGAGACAGGGTCGAAAAGGACACCATCCCCAACATCAAAAAAACAACCACACTCAACCTCTCCAGCACTCGTCTCATCCTTTACAACTCGCTTTCACTGTAAGCCTTAAAGGAATCTTTTGAATCTTGATATTCTGAGCTTTTAGGTGTTGTTTTTCTCTCTTAAAGATATATCGGTACATTATTCGAAATAATTCACGTGGAAATCCCACAACATTGGAATAGGAACCTTCGATTTTTTGCACAATTTTGGGCCTAGCTTGGATCGCATAGGCACCGGCTTTATCTAAAGGGCTGATCTTTTGAAGATAATTTTTGACCTCAAAGCGCGAAAGAGATCGAAGCCAAACTTTAGTCTTTGCGTAACCGGATATTAACCTTCCAAGTTCTCGGTCCCAAAGAACAATCGCCGTCACCACAAGATGCTGCTGACCACTAAGATGCATGAGCATTTGCTCAGCATCCTGAAAACTTTTAGGTTTCCCGAAAACGCGCCCACGGCGCCACACAATAGTATCCGCCGCAAGAACTATCCGGGCTGACCTCGGCACCAAAGCTTTTAAAGCTTTACCTTTCGCATGACGCAGCGCGAGCCCCTGCGCTGAAGTGGTTCGGATTGAACGTTCTTGATAAAGGCTCGGGACAACCTTGAAGGGCAACCTCATTTTCCTGAGCATCGTTCGCCGACGAGCCGACTGCGAAGCTAAATAAATCAATCTCATCCATGTAACCTGATTTTTCGAGATTTTTCCCAAAAAA
>CAYQTU010000059.1:0-10087 GCA_964420575.1 uncultured bacterium | reverse complement strand
TGCACACCGTTTCGAATGTTTCGGTCGTAATCTGCCCGCCTTTTACAGCGCTTGGTGAGGTATCTAAGATTTTGAAGGATACTCACATTGACCTTGGGGCTCAAAACATGTATTCCGCTCCGGAGGGTGCTTTTACCGGAGAAATTTCGCCGACAATGCTGAAAGAATTAGGCTGCCGCTATGTTATTCTTGGACATTCCGAGCGACGGCAGTATTTTAAAGAGGACGATATTTTGATCCATGAGAAAGTTAAAACGGCTTTAAAATACAGTTTAGTGCCGATTGTGTGTATCGGAGAAACGCTGGCGGAACGTGAGACTAAACATCATTTTGATGTGGTTAAAACACAGTTTGATGAGTCGCTGGGGCGGCTGGAGAAGGAAGACATCGCTAAAGTCGTGATTGCTTATGAGCCGGTTTGGGCGATCGGAACCGGTAAAACAGCGACACCGGATCAGGCCGAACAGATGCATTCCTATATCCGCAGGTTGCTCAATGAGCGTTACGGTCAAGAGATCGGTAATCGGATTTATATCCTTTATGGCGGCAGCGTGAAACCCGACAATACACGTTCGCTGATGGAAAAACCTAACTTAGACGGGGCTCTGGTCGGAGGCGCCTCGCTCAAAGCCGAGTCTTTTGCCGAGATCATCCGCGAAGCGCAAGAGGCTCATAAAATGGAAGTGGCCTCATGACGATCTTAGTCGTTTGCCTTCATGTTATTGTTTGCTTTGTTCTGATTATTGTGATTTTGCTGCAAGCTGGACGCAGCCAAGGATTGACCGGTTCAACCTTCGGGAGCGGGAACGTACAATCTCTCTTCGGAACAAAAGCAGGAAGTTTTTTGACCAAAGCGACCAGCGTTTGTGCGATCCTCTTTCTTTTTACATGCCTTGGTTTGAATATGATCGAAACGCAACGGAGCAAATCCCTTTATCAAAATGCTCCGGTAAAAGCGCCGCTTGATATCGATCAGATCAAAAAAGCTCTCGAAAAAGTCAAAGCGGCTCAGAAACAAGCTTCCGCCACAACGACTGAGACGGCTGGAGCTGCTGCAACAGCCGCAAGCACAACTGTTTCTCAAACTGCTGAAACGAAGCCTGCTGAAAAGTAGAGTGATTTTCTCTGCGGCTGTGTTGTGCAGAGGTTTTTCAACTTACAGCTTGGACAGGCCAAAGTGAATTCCACGATTCTTCCGGCAACCGAATTACGCTACATTAAAGGCGTTGGCCCAAAGCGCGCGCTCATCTTTCAAAAGCTCGGCATTCATACAGTCCGGGATCTGCTCTACCTTTTTCCACGGCGTTATGAGGACCGTTCTCATTTTGTTTCTCTAGGAAATCTAAAACTTTCAGAGCCTGTAACGGTTCATGGTGAAATCTTAGAGGTTAAATTTAAACCGATCCGCAAGACCCCGCTTGTGGAGATCTTGATCGGCGATTCTTCCGGAACTCTCAAGGCGGTCTGGTTCAATCAGCCGTATTTAAAAAAACAATTCACAGCCGGTCAACAAGTGGTCCTGTACGGAAAAGCCGATCTTTACCAGAAATCAATCCAGATGTCGAACCCTGAATTTGAGGTTATTGAAAGCCTTGAAGAAAGCTCGGTTCATTTTGGACGCATTACGCCTATTTATCCACTTACCGAAGGGCTTTTTCAGCGCTCGCTTAGAACCACCCTGAAAGAGGCGATCGATCACCATCTGAATTCTTCGATCACAGATTTTTTACCGGGAAGTTTCCGGGAGGACTTGAATTTAGTCCCTTTGGATACCGCGCTACAACAGATGCACTTTCCAATCTCTTTTGAACATCAAGAAAAGGCAAGGCGGAGGATTGTTTTTGACGAATTCTTTGCCTTTGAGCTGCAACTTTTTTTGAAAGTAAAGGCCATGAAAAGCCGCTATCAGGCATACCCGATTCGAAGCACGCCAGAACTTCTAGAGGAGTTTAGGAAATCTCTCCCGTTTGAGCTTACCTCCGGGCAGACCCAAGCCCTTAAAGAGATCTCTTGTGATATGGCTCAGACGGTTCCTATGAACCGATTGTTGCAAGGGGATGTAGGTTCTGGGAAAACCGTTATTGCAGCTTTCGCTTTTTTCTTAGCTGCGCGCTCAAATGTTCAAAGTGCGTTCTTGATCCCAACCGAGATCTTAGCCGAGCAACATTACCGGACTTTGACAAAGATTTTGGCGCCACTGGGCCTCAGAACAGCGCTTCTAACCAAGAGCACTGAGACAGAGCAGAAAGAACGCCTACTTGCGGAATTAAAGCAGGGAAGAATCTTTTTGGCGGTTGGGACTCATGCGCTTTTACAGGAAACGGTCCAATTCCAAAACCTTGGGATGGTGGTTATCGATGAACAGCATAAATTCGGAGTTCACCAGCGCAATCAACTGCTCGCCCGGGCTTTGCGTCCACATCAGTTGGTGATGACCGCAACCCCGATTCCAAGGACTCTCGCATTGACCCTTTATGCCGATATGGACCTGAGCCTGATGAAAGAACTTCCCAAAGGGAGGAAACCGATCAAGACCTTTTGGATCACACGCAAGAAACAGGATGAAGTGTTCTGTCACATGGCAGCAAGAATTCGGAAGGGCGAGCAGGCTTATATCGTTTTCCCAATCATCGACGAAACAGAAAAGGCAGATCTTTTAGCCGCTAAAAAAGAATACGAGCGACTTCGCAAGAATGTTTTCCCGGATTTTAGACTAGGGCTTGTTCACGGAAAACTTACACGGGAAGAACGCGAAGCTACTATGCGTGCTTTTATGCGAGGGGAAATCCAGATCCTTGTTGCGACCTCCGTAATCGAGGTCGGGGTGGATCAGCCAAATGCAACCCTCATGGTTGTTGAAAACGCCGAGCGATTCGGACTGGCTCAGCTTCATCAACTCCGAGGACGGATCGGCCGTGGAGAGTTAGACTCCGAATGCTTCCTTTTCGGCGAACCGAACACCGAGGAAGGGAAAAAACGCCTTCGTTTAATGACAAAACTTCATGACGGCTTCCAGATCGCAGACGAAGATATGAAGCTGAGAGGCCCTGGGGATCTTTGGGGGACTCGTCAGTCGGGTGAGCCTCTATTCCGGATCGCGCATCCTGTCCTAGACGAAGAAGTTCTTCTTTTAGCGAAAGCGGAAGCACAGAAGGTGACCCTGCAAGCCGGCTTGAAGGAGCTTGAATCTGAAAATCATTGGGTTCAGAAATATCTCGAACAATTTCCCAAAACATATTAAACTACAACGCAATTATGAGAATTATTAGCGGTAAATTCAAATCCAGAAAGATCGAGTTCCCGAAATCCCGTCTTACGCGACCCATGACCGATCGCACGAAAGAGACCCTCTTCAACATCGTGGGCTCGCTGCTGGTCGGAAAACATGTCCTGGACCTCTATGCGGGATCCGGAAGTCTTGGATTAGAGGCCCTCAGCCGAGGGGCTCTAAACGTGACTTTTGTCGATCAAGCCTCATGGGCGGTTCCCGTCATTGAAAAGAACTTAAAAACCCTCGGTTTGGAACGTCAGGCAACGGTTTTGCCGCTGAACGTATTCGCGGCGATCCGGAAATTGGAGAAAAAAAAGCAGGGATTTTCGATCATTTTTGTTGACCCGCCTTTTCAAAAAGGACTTGTTAAAAAGACATTGATGAAGCTGGATGCATCTGATATAGTTCTGCCTTTCGCGCAAGTCGTTGTCGGGCATATCCGGCAGGAAGAATTACCGCTTGCGGACCTCCAAAATCTCAAATGGGTACGGACTAAACGCATCGGACAAGCCTGTCTTTCGTTCTTGTTCCGATTGGAATCGTCAAATGAAAAAACGAAAAGCTATATATCCGGGGAGCTTTGATCCGGTCACCTTTGGACATTTGGACGTGATCGAGCGGGCTCTTCGCCTTTTTGACGAACTTTGGGTCCTGGTAGCGTCAAACCCGACGAAAAAAACCTTGTTTTCTGTCGAAGAACGGGTTGGTTTTTTGAAATATGCCCTTAAAGGAATGCCAAGGGCAAAAGTGCAAAGCTGGGAAGGTTTAACGGTTGATTTTGCCAGAACGCACGGGATTCACACCTTAGTCCGGGGATTAAGAGCCACTTCGGATTTTGATTATGAATTCCAAATGGCGCTGACAAACCGGAAACTTGCACCTAAGATCGATACTGTTTTTTTGATGCCTTCGGAGGCGCATTTTTATTTATCCTCACGGCTCATTAAAGAGATTGCGACGTTAAAAGGGAATGTCTCCGGTTATGTCCCTAAACCTGTCGCTGTAAAACTGAAGGAGCGGTTTGCGGTTTAACCGCAGATAAACTTAGATGAAGCTGCTCGTTTCGGAGTTCAAAGAAGGCGTCAGGATTCCGGTCGGTGGGGAATATCTAGCGAAAGAGATCGATGTTGAGTTCCCGGACTTTGAATATTTAAGTCCCGTTCGGGTCCAAGGATACGCGGAAAAGACTATGAATGTCCTGCGGATCGACGGTCAGTTAACCGCAACGATCCAGCAAACCTGCGGACGTTGTGTTAAAAAAGTGCCCCAGGAGATCCGTGAAGATTTTAATTGGATTTTTGAGATCCAGGGCCGTGAAGAAATCGATGCAATCCCGAATATCCGGGAGATCCTGATCTTTGACCGGCCGCTTGTTTTTTTGTGTAAGAAGGATTGTTTAGGGCTTTGTCCCCAGTGCGGGAAAGACCTGAACGAGGGTCCTTGTCAATGTAACAGTAATACTTGTCATCCTCCGTTTCATGTGATAAAAACTGTGAGGTCGAAAAAGGAGAAACATAATGGCCAATCCAAAACGTAGACATTCCAATACGCGCTCGCGTCTTCGCCGCGCCCATGACCATCTGGAGGTTAAATCCAGTTCCCAGTGTCCGCAGTGTCATGCTTTCATTCTTCCGCACCGCGTCTGTACATCCTGCGGCTACTACAAGGGCAAACAAGTCATCACTCTGAAGGTTAAATCCAAGGAAAAGGAATAACGTATGATCCGAGTGGCGGTTGACGGAATGGGAGGGGATTACGCCCCGCAGGTCGTTGTTGAAGGTGCAGTCCAAGCAGCTAACGATTTCGAACATTTAGAGATTGTTTTAGTCGGTCCAACGGACATCCTCAAAGGGGAATTGAACAAGCATAAGGTGCTCGGCGGAAAGATCGTTATCCAGGAGGCCCCTGAGGTGATCGGCATGGCAGAATCCCCGGTCTCTGCATTTAAGAAAAAGAAGAATTCTTCCATTGGGGTCTGTATTGACCTTCTCCAAAAAAAAGAAGTTCAAGCTGCGATGTCGGCCGGCAATACAGGAGCAATGGTTGCCGCATCCACGTTGCGGCTCGGCATGCTTCCCGGCATTAAACGTCCCGGTATCGCCATCACGATTCCTACCATGCATGGCATGTGCGTTACTTTGGATGTGGGTGCGAATTTAAATCCTTCAGCGTATGAGCTTTTTCAATATGCCATTATGGCTGATGTGTTCGCCAAAAATATTCTCAAGAAAAAGCGACCGTCGATTGGGCTTCTGAACATCGGCGAAGAAGAATCTAAAGGCACCGAAGTCCTCAAAGAAGCCTATAAACTCTTGCGGGAATCACCGCTTCATTTCATCGGAAATATTGAAGGCCGAGATTTCTTTACCGGTAAAGCCGACTGCATCATTTGCGACGGTTTTGTCGGCAATGTCGTTCTTAAGATGATCGAAAGCGTGCTGGAAACGATGATCTCGCTTATCGGAAGAGAACTTGATAAAAATTTTGTCACCCGGATCGGCGCTTGGTTCTTAAAGCCCGCTCTCCGTTCTTTACGCCGCGATACGAATTATGAAGAAGCCGGAGGGGCTCCGCTCCTTGGCGTTAATGGCAATGTGATTATTAGCCACGGTATTTCGTCCGCGCGTGCAATCCGCAATGCGATCAAAGTCGCTGCAGACCTGGTTACGACCAAAGTCAATGCTCAGATTGTCGAAACGATCACGCCTTATCTGAATCACTCCGCTTCAAACACCCAGCCGAGTGAACCTAAATCCGAAATGTCTAGCTGATCTCCAACGATCCAGGAAAGGAAATCTCATGGCCGCAGCGTTTCGAGCCGCGATTACAGGGCTCGGGGCATATTTGCCCGAAAAAGTTTTAACGAATTTTGATCTTGAGAAAATGGTCGACACGACGGATGAATGGATCCGTACCCGAACGGGAATCTGTGAGCGGCATATTGCCGCTAAAAATCAGTCGTCGAGCGATCTTGCGCTGCCCGCAGCTAAAGAAGCCATAAAACATGCTGGGATCACCCCCAAAGACATCGACCTGATCATTGTCGCAACGATCTCGCCGGACATGCTTTTTCCTTCTACTGCATGTTATCTTCAAGCAAAACTTGGCGCGCAATGCGGAGCTTTTGATATGGCGGCCGCTTGCTCGGGTTTTCCGTATGCACTGGCAGTTGCTGAGGGATTCATTCGTTCAGGGATTTATAAGAACGTTCTCGTCGTAGGCGCTGAAGCCATCACCAAATTCATCAACTGGAAAGACCGCTCCACTTGCGTCCTTTTTGGGGATGGTGCCGGAGCTGCTGTGGTGTCTCGTGCTCATACGGATGGTCATGGAATATTGACATCGTATCTTGGGGCGGATGGAAAACAAAGTGAGATCCTGCAAATCCCCGGAGGCGGTTCCGTTCATCCTCCCAGCGAAGAAACGGTCAAACACGGTTTACACTTTTTAAAAATGGAAGGCCCCGAACTTTTTAAAGTCGCTGTCAAAACCATGGAGCAGGCCGTAAGAAAGGTTCTGGAACATGAAAAGCTTGAAGTAAAAGACATCCACTGTCTGATCCCGCATCAAGCGAATAACCGAATCCTCCAGGCTGTCGCGGAACGCTTGGAGATCGCTCCTGAGCGCGTCTATATCAATGTAAATAAATACGGCAATATGTCGAGCGCATCCACGGCAGTGGCATTATGTGAAGCTGTCAAAACCGGTACGGTCAAAAAAGGGGATTACGTCGTTCTCGTCGCCTTTGGCGGGGGACTCACCTGGGCCGCAAACTTGCTCAAGTGGTGACCGTATGACAAAACCGATCGGATTTCTATTCCCAGGGCAAGGCGCACAGTTCGTTGGCATGGGGAAAGACCTTTTTGAACAAAGCCACGAGGCACAAAAAATCTTTAAACACGCCGATCAGATCCTCGGCTATTCCATCAGCCAAATCTGTTTTTCAGGTCCGGAAAGCGAATTAACGCGCACCCTTTACGCGCAAACCGGTATTCTTGTGACCAGCCTTGCAGCACTTGCTGCTCTTCGTGAAAAATGCCCTGATCTTCGCCCTGCGTTAGTTGCAGGGCTTTCCTTGGGCGAATTTACGGCCCTAACAGCTGCGGAAGCTATTTCTTTTGAAGATGCTTTAAAATTGGTCCAGATCCGGGCTGAAGCCATGGAACTGGCCGCAAAAAACAATCCTGGGACAATGGCTTCCATAATGGGGCTGGATCTTGATAGCTGTAAAGCGGTTGCGCTTGAAGCGGGTTGTGAAGTTGCCAACTTAAACACACCAGACCAGACCGTTCTTTCCGGAACAGTTGCATCCATCGGGAAAGCTTGCCAGATCGCGGAGGCTAAGGGAGCAAAACGTGCGATGCCGTTGAAAGTCGGCGGCGCTTTTCATTCTTCGCTCATGAAAGATGCTCAAAAGCGTCTGGAAGACGCTCTAGCGACTACCCAGATCCTACCGCCGAGCTGCACGTTCATTCCTAACGTGACCGCAAAAAAGGTTTCAGATCCGAACGAGATCCGAACGCTTTTAGCCAAGCAGCTTACAAATTCCGTTCAATGGGTTCAAACATTAGCGACTGCAAAACTGGAAAATATCACTTCGTACCTTGAAATCGGTCCCGGAAAAGTCCTAAAAGGGCTTGCCCGGAAATGTCAGCCTGAATTTGAGATTTATTCATTCGGAGCAATGGCTGATTTTAAAAGCCTTGAGCCGCTCAGTTTATTTGTTAAAGCTTAAAAAGGGGGAATGAGCATGTTACTGAAAGATAAAGTAGCTTTAGTTACGGGTGCAGGCCGGGGAATCGGTCAAGCCATTGCTGTGACACTTGCAAAAGAAGGCGCCAAAGTGGTTCTTTCTGATCTCAAAAAAGAATTTTTAACCGAAACCGAAGCCCAAATCAAAGCGCTTGGGACCGGAAGTTGCATTTTGACGCAAGCTAATGTGGCCAATGGAGATGAAGTGAGCGAAGTGGTCAAAATTGCGCTTGACACCTATGACCGCGTAGATATACTTGTCAACGTTGCGGGCATTACTAAGGATGGATTGCTTGCGATGATGCCCGAGCAGGATTGGGATGACGTTCTTTCGATAAATTTGAAAAGCGCTTTTCTATTCACCAAAGCCTGTGCCAGGCCGATGATGAAACAACGCTATGGCGCTGTGGTCAACATCGCTTCTATAGTGGGGATCGCAGGGAATGCCGGGCAGGTCAATTATGCCGCCTCTAAAGGGGGCATGATTGCTTTTACAAAAAGCGCTTCTAAGGAGCTTGGGAAGCGCAATATTCGCGTGAATGCGATTGCTCCAGGGTTCATTAAGACCAAAATGACGGATAAATTGCCGCCGGAGTTGGTCGAAAAAATGAAGCAACAGATCAGCTTAGGGAAACTCGGAGAACCTCAAGACGTTGCGAACCTAACGTTGTTCTTAGCTTCAGAAGCATCAAGCTACATTACGGGTCAGGCCATTATCATCGATGGTGGCTTGGCGATTTAAAAAGGAATCATCATCCATTAAAGGAGGAAGCAATGGGAGTTCAAGAAAAAATCACTGAAATTATCGTGGAACAGTTAGGCGTAAAACCCGAAGAAGTTGTGCCCGAAGCATCTTTCGTTGATGATTTGGGGGCGGATTCTTTGGATACGGTCGAATTGGTTATGGCGTTCGAAGAAGAATTTGGCGCCGAGATTCCGGATGAAGATGCCGAAAAGATCCAGACCGTGGGTGACGCCGTAAAATACATCGAAGAAAAAACGGGACAGAAGTAACACCCGTTGCTCTCACCTAAAATTTATCTCACCGAAATGTAGACATCTATGACGCGTCGTGTCGTAATTACTGGCGTTGGCTCGGTCACACCCCTTGCTAACACCGCTGAAGAAACATGGCAAGCTTTCCTTAAGGGGAAAAGCGGAACGGGACGTTTGACTCAAATTGATCCCACGCCATTTAATTCAAAGGTTTCTGCAGAAGTAAAGGGATTTGATGCCCTTAAATACCTTACACTCAAAGAGACTAAAAAAACGGACCGTTTTGTTCAGTTCGGGATCGCTTGCGCCAAAATGGCTATGGACGACGCCAAACTTGATCTCAAGAAAGAAGACGTCCATCGCGTGGGCATCCTGGTAGGTTCCGGAATCGGCGGTTTACGTGTCATCGAGGAACAGCACCGTGTCATGATGGAAAAGGGGCCGGACCGGATCTCTCCATTCTTGATCCCGATGTTGATTGTGAACATGGCACCCGGCCAGATTTCTATTGCTTTAGGTCTTAAAGGACCGAGTAACTGCGTAGCCACGGCTTGCGCGACGGGATCTAATGCCATCGGAGATGCGTTCAAATTAATTCAACGCGATGAAGCGGATGTAATGTTTGCTGGCGGCACGGAATCCTGTATTACCAACCTTGGTTTTGGGGGATTTGATGCGATGAAAGCCTTGAGCACCCACAATGAGAGCCCTGAAACCGCTTCTCGGCCTTTCGATAGAACCCGTAACGGATTTGTCATGGGAGAAGGCTGCGGCGTTCTCATTATGGAAGAATTAGAGCATGCTAAAAAACGCGGCGCACGGATCTATGCCGAAATGGCTGGCTACGGCATGACTTCAGATGCAAGTCATATCACCGCACCGGATCCGAGCGGAGAAGGCGCAGCCCGCTGCATGCTTCTCGCAATGAAAGATGCCAAGATTAAGCCTCAAGATGTGGATTATATCAATGCCCATGGCACTTCGACCCCTCTGAACGACAAGGTTGAAACCATTGCCATTAAAAAAGCTTTGGGCAGAAATTAAAGAGGAGGGATTGTTATGGTACAT
>CAYQTU010000058.1:0-10129 GCA_964420575.1 uncultured bacterium | reverse complement strand
TCTGTTTCTATTATTTATAGTGGCGCTGAAGGACTGGAAACAGGAGATTTGAGTACTATGAGACTCCAGGTAAGCGCTAAAGGCGAGATCCTGCAAGTGATGTCTGCTGAATATAACGGGATCGGAAAGGTAGATGCAGCGCTCCTTTTTGGAGCGTTGATGAAGCTTCAGATTGGTTGTACGGCTGATGCGAAGGTTTGTATTACGGTCATGCCTAATCCCGTGCAGGCCATCATTGATATGGGGCACATCCAAATTACCGAATCACAACCTACTTTTATACGGTTCATCAAAGATGGAGTGAATTATTATGCAACACGGGATGCTTCGGGACAGATCATTGTGAAAAAAGAAATTCCTCCCGCAGTGCAAAGTTATGTGGATCAACTTCAGCAAGCGATGGGGCAGAGCTATGAAGTTTCCGCGGTTCTCCAAGCAGATGGGACCTATTTGGTTACCGTTAAGGACCTTGCCGTATATAAAACAACTCCTTACGGAAAACTTCAGAATATGAGTTTTATTCTGGATTCGAAAGGAAATTTAAAAGTTGATTCCATCCGAGTTTCTTTTTATAGCTCTTTAGCAAAATGTATCGGTCCGATTGATCGGTGTTCTACCAATGTAGATGGGCAGTTGCTTTTTGAAGGCTTGAGAACTCTTGCAGTTAAGAACGGAGTTCCTGTGGATATTCAAGCTTTTGGATTGATGAGCCAGATCACGATCTCCTCAGTGGATAAAAATGGAACGATCTATTTTTCCAAAGATGGTGTGAATTATAAATGTTACCGGGAAGCCAACGGACAGGCGATCGTGGAAAATCAGATCCCTCCCGCGGTCCAAGAATATATCAACACACTGCAAGAACTTCTCGGCCCAGGAGGTATGGGGCATTATAACGTAAGCTGGTCCCGGGGAAGCCCTTATCAGATCTCCATTTATTTCCAGACTCATCCGGATTGTTCGCCGAGCGGGCCATGCCCACAAGTAATCATGATTCCTTCAGAAGGCCAGATCACGCATTTAGATTTTGTCATTACAGACGACGGTAAAATGGATCCTGCGACCCTTCAAGGGTGGTATTTCAGAAACGGCCAGGAAGTCCGAATGGATGCCCAATTGCTTTTTGATGGGGTTTCCCAGTTGATCTATACGGTCCCGGAAGCGAATCAAGGGCAAGCCGTCCTTGTGGCGATGACAAAAGTGACGATCAATTCGATCTTGTATCCGGAAAACGTTGGCCGCGAGTATCCTTCGGTGATCTATTATTTTTCATACGAAGGAGTTCCTTACAAGCTTTACCGGACGAATGACGGGAAGGTGGTATTGGAACGTCAGCCGGTCACTGTGGAACTGACCCGTGAGGAAATGATCGCGGCGATCGAAGCTTCGGATCTGCCGGCGGATCAGAAAGAGCTTGCCTTGAAATCCGTAAAGTATGCCCCAGAAGGGACCAAGTTTACTCAAACTACAGATGAAAACGGAGATGTTAGTTACCAATGGGATTATCCGGAGATGATGCTTCCGGATGATGTTTATGCCGATGCAATGGCGAATCTTTCTCCGGAAGAAATTCTGCAATTAAATGCGGCCATGCTCGATGTGGGGCCCAATACACAATACAGCATACAGATCGGGCTTCACGGAGAAAAGTCTTGGGTTTGGACGAGCGCGGATGGGAAAACGACTTATGTTTTGACGCATGCCAAAGAGACCTTTGAAACTCCTGACGGAGGGCAACAGACATTTGAGCGTTGGAGTTTTGAAGCTCGGATTCCGCTTACGGCAGATCAAGTGGCGTTGCAGGGGGAAGGTCTTGCTCCTGAGGTTCGCAATGAATTGATCGCTATGCTGAACGAAGCGATCGCCCAAGGCGCTGAGATCACCAAGTCGATTAGCGGCCAATATACGAATTATAGTTGGGCGGGTGTTTATGAATACCATCCTGTAACTTATCAGATTGGGGTTGAGAATGGCCACTTAAGTTATTCCATTCAATGGAGATTGGAAGATGAAGGCGTCATTGTTATTGATGGCACCTATTTCAGGCCGGTCACTCAAGATGATATTGCGATTGTGATCAATTCCAGTTTGAGCGGGACCGATCGTGACCTTGCGCTTGCGGCGTTAAGCGCAATGCCTGCGGGTGCGGTTTATTATAAGGTGACGGATGAGACGGGGAATGTGCTTGGCTATCAGTGCGAACTTCAGCCGTTGGATCCCACTAAGGTTCAACAGCTTTGGATCCCTGAAGATGCCGGAGCCCCGGTTGCTTCCCAGGTGGAAGTTTATGCACAAGGACAGAAGATAAGCGAAATGAAATCTTTTGTGCTTGGGCCCACAGGTCCGGCGATTACTTTTTCATTAATGGCGCCACCTGCACAACCTATTCAGGCAGAGATCGTACGCATTTTGGATCTGCATACAGGGCTTCCGACTTGTGAAATTCTTTACGATGCCGAAGGGCGTCCTGTCCAGGTCACGCATTATCAGTATCAGAATATTTTACCGCCCGAAGTTTTACAGGCTGCTCAAACCAGCTTAAGCCAACCTGAATTGGACCAGCTTTATCAGGCCATGCTCGATGTGGGGCCCAATACAGTGTATACCTATCAAGAAAGTGAAAATGGCGAAGAGCGATCCTGGAGTTGGACCAGCGGAAGTGATCCGGCTAAAACCTATACTTTAAGCCAAAGCGTTGCTGCGATCCAAAATCCGGATGGCACGATCAGCGTGATCTCTGTTTGGCATTTTTCAATGATGGTTAAACTTCCTATGCCGGAGATCATTCATTACCTCAACCCTCAGTTAACCCCTGAGGCTCAAGTGCAATTAGATGCCGCTCTTCTGGACATGACCAACCCGACCGCTTGGACGCTTGAATTCGATGAAGCCAATAATGTCACGTCTTGGTCTTGGGTAAGCGCTTCCGAAGAAGGTAAAGTCTATACGCTTTCAAGGCAGGGCGATCAGTGGTTTTTTATGACCCAGCAAAAACTTCCGATCCAGGCGATCATTGATTATTATGACCCTCAATTGAGTCCTGAGGCTGAAGCGCAGCTGAATGCAGCGGTTCAGGATATGACCCATCCAACGGCGTGGGAATTTACGAATAATGAAACAGAAGGTGTTTTGAGCTGGAGTTGGGTCAGCGCAAGCAACCCGAAAACAACTTATGTTTTGCGCCAAGGGAAGATCAGGCTCTGGAACTCCGATGGGACGATTGAAGAGTTGATCGTATGGGATTTCATAACGGAAACTAAAGTCCCGATTGAAGAAGCTAGGGCATATGCACAAGAAATTCCTGATATTGAAGCCCGTCAGCAATTTTTATATGTCTTAGCTCAAGCTGAAGCTTCCGGAGTTACGGAAGTGCTCAAAGTTACGAACGGCAATGACATCACCTATACCTGGAAAGATCCTCAATTGGAGACCAGAACCTATAACGTCTACATTGGCCCCAATGGGCAAGTGAATTATTCGATCCAGGAACGCATTACGGATCCAACGCAACTTATCGCTGAGGCCGAGGCGTTATTGAACCAGGCGAATGCCCAACTCGCTCAGGCTGCGGATCTGACCGGACAGGCTAACAGCGTGACGCAACAAGCGGAACGTTACCAGATACAAGCTGCTAGTTTGTTGAATCAAGCAGAGCAAACACATGTGTACGTTGAAGATTTTGAGAATGAAATTTCAAGTGCGATCGTTGCGATGCAGGGACAGGCACAGCAGCTTCAGACAGGAGCTCAAGCGATGATGGATCAAGCGGAGGCGTTGCTGGCTGAAGCCCGGACTTCTCCCAACCCCGGCCCGCTTCAAAGCCAAGCAGCAAATTTGTACAATCAGGCCAATCATGATCTAGCTCAAGCTGCGGACTTGATGAATCAAAGTCAGCAGTTAAAGGCCGAAGCGGACCGCCGTATCGAACAATTGATGGCACAGGTGAACGATTTAAACCATCATGCTGATGATCTGATCGATGAATCTCAAGCTTTGGCTAAACAAGCTGAACAACTTCAAGCTCAAGCAGCTCTTTTAACGGATCAAGCGCATCAAAACCAAGCAAGAGCGGAGGACTTGCTTGCGCAGGCGCAAGTTTTAATGGATCGAGAGACTTATTCGGTAAATCACTGATTTGATTTAACGAAAGGAGAAAAAGAACTTAAGGTAACAGAAATTAAAAATAAGAAAAAAGCCGATTTAGACCATCAGAGCTTTAACTTCACGAGGAGGTGACACAAGCTCTGATGGTTTTCAGGCTTTTTGAAAGAGGTAAAGAAAATATGAAGATAAAAAAAGGCAAAAACACATTGTCGGAAAAGGTTAAAAAAACAATCGCCTTTTTTTTATCTTTAGCCGTTTGTTGTTCAATGCCGGGGATCCCGCTCAGTTCTGCTTATCAAAGTTCAGGGCCTGTGACTTTGGAGAACGGCCGGTATATCCCTACTGTTCCCGCAGTTCATGAGAATGATGATTTAGCCCAGACAACCGTTTCTGGAACTGCTCAAGAAATATTACGAAACGAAGACGCCTCTTTGAATCCGGACCAATTTACAAAAATGTCTCCACGCGTTACTCACGCAGAAATAGGAAGAATCATTGATCTTTGGATGGAGTTGACCGGGACCGTTGAGGGCCAGGTGTCTGAAGACCAAAAGATCATCAAAGATTTTCTTGCTCAAAATCCAGCATCTTGTATTCAGGCGGTCAAAAACCTAATGACATTTCTTATTAGAGAAGGTAGTCAAGAAATTCGAGAAGCCTTTTCGGAAGTTTTTATCGATCTTATCAAAGACGGATCTGTCTCAAAATTTCTTGAAATCATTTCAACTTTTATGACGGAAGGCCAAAGAGGGGCTGTGGTGGGCAGGAATCCGGAGGTGATCTTAACCCTTGCGGGCAATCTTTTGCATGATCGAAGAGGATATACCACCGACATTTTTAAAACCGGCCGGCAGGGGATCGGGCTTACGATCTACCCGGTTTATCAATCTGAAACTTCTAATAAGATCACAAAAAACGTTGCCGATGGCCTTGAGCAAGCGGAAACTTATATTAAAGGGACAGTTTCTTTAGCCAAAGAGAATATTGACCAGAAGAACATTTTGGTGCCTGTTTTGAAAAATGTTACGCAAGATTCCGGGAAAGTCCCTTTAACGGAAGGCCCTCAATCCGAAGACGGTATTTCAGTCCTTGATTCTATTTATCTCGGAAAAGAAATGGCGAACACACATATTTTGATGAATCCCCCCAAAGGATTGCATCCCTATATGCGATGGCTTCTTTATGAAAGACGTAAGACCCCTGAAATGATCAAAAAGTACGTTGCAATTAAGCAAAAAATCAATCAAATCTACCTTGAAGCTAAAGCAGGCAAAGGCAAGATCCGATATAATGGAAAGATCTATGATCTTTATCTTCCGCTCCCAGACGAGATGGGCGGAACCTATGAATTAGTGACCTTGGCACAGGACACAAAATAACCATTACGGCTGAGACCTTTGCGACTAAAAAAGTTTTCCTTTATATGGATTTTGATCTTCCTTTTTCTCTTCTTGGGAGGTATTTTCTCTCTCTCGGCCGGGCCAGCCGCCAAAGACGAAGTGATTTCAAAATATGAAAAAGCCGTTGCGCTGGCCGAAGAAATGCACGTTTACCAAGAAGACATTTTCCATATTCTGCCTAAGATCAGAGTCGCAAGCCAGGCTTTGCTCAAAGAGGACCTCCAACAAGCTGACCGTGTTTTAAACGAAGCGCTTTCCGATCTTGAAGCCCTTCAAGCAACGCACTCACAGGGGATCAGGACCAATTTTAAGGCGGAATGGCTCGAAATGTATCTGGATGTTTTCCGCCATTATGCCGTATTGGCTTTGCTCGCTTATCTTTTGGTGAACTGGTCTTTTTTCAAGGTCATGCTGAAAAGAAAACAGATTGCGCCCAACGGGAAATTGCTTTTGACCGTTTTGGTGATCTTTTTTTCGAGCATTTTAGCTATTTTTGACCTCTCCCGATATGGCGAATCCGCATGGATCTTTTTTGATATTCAGTTAGTTCTGGTGGTCGTAGCCAGTCTTTTAGGCGGTTTCAGCACGGGGTTTTTTTCGGGGGCCGGTATCCTGGCCTTCCGTTGGGTCCTGAGGCCCGAGGTCACACCGTACTTTGTAGTCGTCATTATAGCAACGGTCTTGGGAGGGGTCTTTGCTCAGAAGATCAAAAGTTTTCAATCTTCGGCTAAACCCGGTTTTCTTTGCGGTCTTCTTGTAGGGTTGATCCATGGGATCGTGGTTTATTTTCCGATGCAGGCTTATTTGCCGTTGAACGATCTTATTTTCAGTATTTGTTTTCTGGCTATTTTAGAAGGCGGAGGAGTTGCCCTTGTGATGGGGATCATCGGAGGCATTTTACGCGAAGAAGAACGACGGGATGTCCAAAATGAACTTTTAAAAACAAAACTGCTCTTTTTGCAAGCGCAGCTCAGGCCGCATTTTTTCTTTAATGCTCTCAATACTATTGCGGTGATCTGCGGACGCGAAAATGCCCTGAAGGCTCAAAATCTGATCTTTCGGCTAGCTGATTTTTTAAGACATACCCTGAAACGGGAAGAAGAAACTACGACCTTTCGGGAGGAGATGGCTTTTATCGATGCTTATCTTGAAATTGAGAAAGCGCGTTTTCAGGATAAACTGCAAATCCAAAAAGAATTCAATGTCAGTGAGAAAGCCTGGGAATGTAAAATCCCCCTCCTGATTTTACAGCCTTTGGTCGAAAATGCTATCGGACATGGGATCCGCAAAAAAGGAGAAGGGGGCGGGACCTTGTGGATTACTGCGGATGATCGGAACGGGATTCTTAAGATCGAGATCATCGATAATGGAGCAGGAGCTCAGGCGGATTTTTTTAAGCGATTGCTGAACAATAAAAAAGCGGCTGTTGAAGGACTGGGGATCGGTATCCGGAATATTCACCAGAGATTAATGCGTTTTTTTAAAGGGGAGGCCGAACTTGATTTTGAGACCGCCCCCGGAACAGGAACTAAAGCGACGGTTAAGATCCCTATCCGTCAGGAGAAGATCCAATGATCCGCGTTATCGTGGTAGATGATGAACCTCTGGCCCAGGAAGAACTTCAGCGTCTTATTTCTCAAGATAAAGACTTCCGTGTGATCGAAGCGGCTTCAAATGGCACTGAGGGGATTGAAAAGATCAAAAAAAATGAACCGGACGTGGTTTTTTTAGACGTTGAAATGCCCGGGATGAATGGTCTGGAAGTTGCCAGTGGTCTTGCGCAATTTGAAAATCCTCCCCGGATCGTTTTTGCGACAGCTTACAACCAATATGCCATCGATGCCTTTAATATGAATGCGATCGATTATATTCTTAAGCCTTATCAACCGGATCGCGTGGCCAAGACCCTTGAACGGATCAAAGAAGCCTTTAAAACCAAAGAGGTTTTTCGTGAGCGGCTGATCGCTCTGGAAGATACGCTTATCCATAAGGGAGTTCTTAAGAAATTATTGGGGCATCGCCGGAATTCGAAAGAACGTGTGGTCCTTGGGCCGGACGAGATCTACTATTTTCACGCTGAATTAGCCGAGGTTTTTGCGTATACGGACCAGGGAGAATTCATGATGAATATGTCTCTTAAAGAATTGAACGAGAGTCTTAATGCCGCACAATACGCTCAGACCCACAAGGCATATATTGTCAATGTAGGGAAGATCGAAAAAGTCTCTCCGATGTTCAGCGGGAATTTCGAGATTACTTTAAAAGATCCGAAAAAAACAAAGATCCCGCTTTCCCGCCGTTATGCAAAAGCCATTAAAACCCTTTTAGGGAACTGGTGATTTTCCGCTTATAACGTTTTTTTACCGCTTATGCGCATTTTCTGACCGCTTGTCGTTATTCCATCGAATCTTTGCCTGTGATTAGGCATACTTTTGATAGGAGGGAAAGGACATGAAAGAGGAAATAAGCAAGATAAAAGATAAAGGAGGTTCAGTAGGACTTACTGCCGCGACGCTTCCCCCATGGGCCAGGCTTCTGATCGCTAAACGATTAGAAGAAGCCCTCCCTTCGCTAGACGCTCGGCAGATCCATGATTTTATCTTTTTTAACAATGTTTTGACGCCCTCACTGGATCCCAAAGAGGTTAAAGATGGAACGTTCAATAGAGACTAAAAGAGGGAAGGAAGTTAAGGCGAAAGTCCCGCAGTGGGTTGAAATGCTTTTAATTAAACGCTATGGGATCGCCAAAACACTTCTCTATCTTCCCATGCTTTCCAAACCTTTTTCGGGTATCAAATAAAGTTTCCCCATCAACCCGCCGGGATTCAATAGAATTTTAAAATCCCGGCGGTTTCTTTTCCGAGAATGTAATAGTTTTTGACATTCTGTGAAGCTTCTTTATAATCCGCTGGTAACTATCAATAAAGCAGCTCGACAAATTGTTTTGCCCGTCTTAAAATCCTTTCTTGCGCGGGCAGGTAGCTCAGTCGGTAGAGCAAGGGACTGAAAATCCCTGTGTCGGGGGTTCAATTCCCTCCCTGCCCAAGTCTTTTATTTATTTTTATTGATGATGGCTTGGACTGTCCTGATTTCTTTATTGTTTTAAATTGAAAAATCAGGGCTGCCCAATTCTCTTTTAAAACTTATTTAAAATTGGACTGGCGCTTATGAAATATGCCATCGGCGTTGATATTGGCGGAACGAAGATCTCAATCGTTTTGGGGACTTCGGCCGGGAAGATTCTTTCTCAAAAGGAGATTTCTACTCAATTAGGCCGTTCCGCTCAACGTAGTGTCCGAGAAATTATCGTTAGCATTAAAGAAATTCTCCAAAATTCCGGTATTCCCAAAAAGAAAATCCTCGGGGTCGGCGTAGGTGTCCCAGGGGCTGTCAATGCCCCAAAAGGGATCCTTCCGCGTTCCCCGAACCTGCCCGGTTGGGCAGGTCTTCCCCTCAAAAAGATTCTTTCCCAAGCTACAAAACTTCCGGTTTATCTTGCGAATGATGCGAATGCCGCCGCGCTTGGGGAAAGCGTTTTTGGTGCAGGAAAAAAGGCGCAGAATTTTATTTATATAACGGTCAGCACAGGGGTCGGAGGCGGGATCGTGATCCGAGATCGCCTTTATGAAGGTTCCGGATTTGTTGCAGGAGAGATCGGTCATATGAGCATTGTCCCGGAAGGAGAAAAATGCAACTGTGGACAGCGCGGATGTCTTGAAGCCTATGCCTCAGGGACCGCGATCGGGAATTATGTTCGTAAACGCATGACACGTTCTAATACTAAAATATGGAAGTTCCTTCCCAAGAATAGAAAATTCAATGCACGCCAAGTTGGCATGGCCGCTAAAGAAGGGGACCCGCTTTGCATCGAAAGTTATAAGCAAGCGGGCTATTACCTCGGAATCGGGATCTCGATTTTGATGAATGTGCTTAATCCGGAGAAGATCGTGATCGGGGGAGGCGTTTTAAGATCCGCGCATCAGATTTTTTGGAAAAACATGCTTCAAAGCGCAAAGCAACATGCCTGGCCGGAAGCTTTTTCAACGACCCGGATCCTGAAGTCTCAACTTCAAGGGCGGGTGGGAGATCTTGGAGCGTTAGCTCTCGTATTCAAAAGAGCGCGCCCGGCGTGACTTGAACACGCAACCCTCAGTTCCGAAGACTGATGCTCTATCCAATTGAGCTACGGGCGCAAATCTCAAATTTCTTTTAACTAAGGTTTATTTGGACCAGCCCTTTAGGGCGGGCGCAAATCTCAAATTTCTTTTAACTTTTTTGCTGTCATTCCTCTTAGAAGAAATATACAAATGCGGTCGGAGGGACTTGAACCCCCACCCCTTGCGGGACAAGATCCTAAGTCTTGCGCGTCTGCCAATTTCGCCACGACCGCGTGAAACAAAATAATGATAAAAAGACAAGTGCGCCCTGAAAGATTCGAACTTTCGACCTTGTCCTTAAGAGGGACCTGCTCTACCAGCTGAGCTAAGGGCGCATTAAAGTATGATGGCCTGTTTGCCAAGAAAAACGGGCCTTATTCTACTCAAGGACAGTGGACATTACAAGAAATTCAAAGGGAAGTAAGCTTTGAAAAGCATGCTTTTCGGAATCATCGGCATGTTTGACAA
>CAYQTU010000057.1:0-10436 GCA_964420575.1 uncultured bacterium | reverse complement strand
ATCTCCGCGGGATGAAGCGCCGGCATCAGCACCTCGCAGGCCCCGGCCCGGTTCATTTCTTCGCGCACGATCTGAATAATTTTCAAGAGTGTCCGGAACCCGAGAGGCAAGTAACTATAAACCCCGGAAGAAAGCTGGCGGATCAGACCTGCCCGCAATGCCAGCTGATGGCTGACCGCCTCTGCATCTTTCGGGATATTTCGGAGACTGGGGATAAGCGTTTGAGTCCAGCGCATGTTTTAATCCTTTAATGGCTACTAAGATGCAATAAATTTTTGATTTTGTCTATCACTTGAAGGTTCACAAGATCGTTCCAAAAAACAAGGATCATCAAGAGGATCAAGACCCAAAAGCCTGCCGCAGTGATCCTTTCCTGAAGAACTGGATCGATCCGTCTTCGCGTTACGGCTTCGATCAGAAGAAAGATCAAATGCCCGCCGTCCAAAGCGGGGAAAGGCAAGAGATTGATCACGGCTAAAGAAATGCTCAAAACCGCCACGAGCTGCAGGAGAGTGGCGATCCCTGCTTTAGCCGCCTGCCCGGTCACTTGAATAATCCCAAGAGGTCCAAGCAACCCTTTAGGCGAAAGTCTTCCGGTTACCAGATAAAAAAGGGCTTTATGGTTGAGCACCGTATAAAACACTTCGGTCTCCCAAGCTTTGCCCAAAGCATCTACGGGAGAATATTTTTCATGGATAAAGACATCCGGCGCAGGCATGATCCCGATCCTTCGAACCTCGAACGGGGTTCCGAAGATATCTTTACCTTTATCGACCTTCGGCTTAAGTGAAATATTCAAAGTCTTAGGCTTACTGTTCGGGATCTCCCGTTCAACCAATAGCTGGATCGTATCTCCCGAAGGTTTATCGAGCTCCGCCAAAAGCGTCTGCCAATTCGGAACTGCAACATCATTCACTTTTAGAATACGGTCCCGTACTTTAAGTGAACTTTCTTTAGCCGGATAACCTTCAATAAAACCGCCGACGACGGTCCCGGGCATCGGACGACCGATCATGAAAACCATCCATAAGATCACGAAAGCAAGGATATAATTCATGATCACGCCCGCCGTAACGATGAACATTCTTGACCTTACAGGCGCCGCAAGATAATCTCCGACCTTCGGGCCCTCTGAACTGACCTGCGAGGCTTCTTCTCCCGCAAGTTTGACAAATCCGCCAAGCGGTAGCAACGAAAGGGAAAAACGGGTTTCTTTGGCCTGCCAATGAAAAACTTCAGGACCAAATCCGATGGAGAACTTTTCAACGCGTACTCCGGACAGGCGTGCAGCGATAAAATGGCCCCACTCATGGACAATAACAAGTATGCCTAAAACAATTAGCGCTGGAAGAACAGAAAGAAAGAATTGAAACATTGAAAAAAGAGCGTTCATGAGATTCCTTTAGCCGTTTCGCGGGCCCAGAGATCGGTTTCCAGGATCGCTTTAAGAGAAGGGTTTTTGATCAGTTGATGTTGCCGCATGACCTTTTCGATGATCTTCGGGATCTGAAGGAATCCGATCCGGCGTTCCAAAAAAGCTTCGACAACGATTTCATTCGCCGCATTGAGAACTGCCGGCATACTGCCGCCGATGCGGCTCGCCGTATATCCCAGTTCAAGGCATGGAAAACGTTTAGATTTTGGTTTTTCAAAATGAAGCGCTTTAAGATGCGCCAGATCTAGATGCGGCAAATGGTTAACAAGTCTTTCGGGATAACTCATGGCGTATTGGATCGGAAGCCGCATATCAGTCACCCCCAAATGTGCAAAATGAGAACCGTCCACAAATTCGACGAGCGCATGGACAATCGCTTCCGGATGAATGACCACATCGATCTTTTCGACAGGGACGTTAAAGAGCGCGGCGGCCTCAATGACTTCAAGGCCCTTGTTCATGAGCGTTGCGGAATCAATCGTGATCTTAGGCCCCATTTTCCATTTGGGATGACGAAGCGCCTGCGCGGGAGTGATCCTTGCAAGAGAACCTTGGTAATGGCAAAACGGCCCTCCGGATGAAGTAAGGATCAATTTTTTCACGAATTCTGGAGATTGTTTCTCAAGACATTGCCAAAGCGCAGAATGTTCGCTGTCGATCGGAAGCACGGCAACCCCGTATTTTTTGGCATCGGCAAGAAGAAGTTTTCCGGCCATAACCAGAGGTTCCTTGTTCGCGATCGCTACGGTCTTTTTGGCATGAACAGCAGCAAAAATCGGCGCGAGACCCGCTGCCCCCACCATCGCACAAATCACTTCATGAACTCCGGAAAACGTAGCAACCTCCAGAAGGCCGTCATCCCCTGATACCACCCGAACTCCTACTCGTCTGAATTTTAACTCAACAGAGCGGGCTTTCTTTTCATCATAAATACAAACGATCCTAGGACGGAATTCCAAGGTTTGCTCGTAAAGCTTCTCGGTATTTTTTTTAACCGCAAGCGCTTTAACACAAAATCGCTCGGGATGAATACGTACAATGCGAAGGGTATTTTCACCGACGGAACCCGTAGACCCAAGGATGGCAATATTTTTCACGATTCTATCGCTCCAGTCCCAGTACAAACGAAAGATAAAAATACACGAACGGGACCGTGAAAAGAAGGCTGTCGATCACGTCCAGCATGCCGCCCAGCCCGGGAACTTGCCCGGAGTCTTTAACCCCTCCGTCCCTTTTGATAAGACTTTCCGCAAGATCACCCAAAAGCGCTAGAACGCCGATCCCGAGACCCAAAAGAAGGAAATGATACCATGCAACATCGATAAAGAATTTTGCCGCCATTGAAAGCCCCAAGGTGGTGACCATTTGACCGACCGCGCCTTCGACGGATTTATTAGGGCTGACCAGGGGTAAGAGTTTTGTTTTCCCGAATTTTTTCCCGACAAAATAAGCGCCGGCATCTCCCGCTTTCACGACCAAGATCGTATAGAAAGCCCATTCCGCTCCGTTCGGGAGAAGACGCAGCTTGATGAGATAAGAAAAGAACCATGCCACATAAACGATCCCAAAAACACTGACCGCCACACTGGTGATCGTACGGTCCGGTGAGCGGCGATTGAAAAGGAAAATAAAAAGGGCAATACAAGTGGCAAGCACTAAAGGTAACTGCAGAGATCCATACGCCGCAAAAGGGAGCAAGGCCCCGAACGCAAGACCAAATCCGCGATGAATAATCAATCCTTTATTTTCTGCAATGGAGAAAAATTCATTAAGGGCAACAAGAATAAAACCTTCCACAACTAAAAAAAAGATCCAGTGAGGCGCATAAAAGATCGCTGCGACTGAAGTCGGCACAAGCACCAGAGAGACCCAAAGCCTTTTAGCTAAGGCGCTCATGAAGAGACTCCTCGTTTAGCCTCGGTCGCCCCAAAACGACGCTCTCGGCCTTGATAATCTAGGATAGCTTTATTGAATTCTTCCAAATTGAATTCCGGCCAAAATTTCTGAGTCACATAGATCTCCGCATACGAGATCTGCCACAAAAGAAAATTGCTGATCCGCATTTCCCCGCTTGTCCGTATTAAAAGATCCGGATCCGGCATGCGGGCCGTATAGAGATTTCTAGAGATCGTTTCTTCCGTAATATCTTTAAGCTGAAGCATCCCCTCGCAGACTTGCTCGGTGATCTTCTGACAAGCGCGGGTAAGCTCTAAACGGCTGGAATAACTTAAAGCAAAGGTCAGAACAAGACCGGTATTATTTTTCGAGGCTTCTACGGTACGGGTTAATTTTTTCTGAAGAGATTCCGGAAGGTCTTTGATCTCTCCGATCACGTTAAATCGGATATTGTTTTTAACAATGGCGTCCAATTTAGCATCAAGGTAAGAAGACAACAGCCCCATCAGAAAGTCGACCTCTTCTTTGGGGCGTCGCCAATTTTCTTTTGAAAAGGCATAGAGGGTCAGGTAACCGATCCCTTTTTCCTGGCAAGCTTTGATGATCTCTTCAACGCGCTGGACCCCGACTTCATGGCCTTTAATGCGAGGTAAGTTCTGCCTTTTAGCCCAACGGCCGTTGCCATCCATGATGATCGCAACATGTTTGGGAATGTCATTCGGCATAATGAAGTGCCTTATAAAAAGATCGTCTGATGCCGTTGACTGCCGACAGATACGATCTTGATCGGAGTTTCTGTTAATTGTTCCAGCCTTTTGAGATATTTTCGAGCATTCACCGGAAGGTCATTCCATTTTTTACATCCTGTGATATCTTCATCCCAGCCTTTTAAGGTCTCATAAACGGGTTTAGCCGCTGAAAATTCATTGATCGCATGCGGGTAGTCCCGAGTGGTCTTACCGTTGATCTTATAAGCCGTCGCGATCTTCAATTCCTTCAACCCCGACAGAACATCGAGTTTCATGATCGCCATTTCATCCAAGCCGTTGATCCGGACCGCATGACGCGCGATCACGGCATCGAACCAACCACAGCGGCGCGGCCGTCCGGTCGTTGAACCGAATTCTTCGCCTTTGGTTTGGATATATCCGAGAAGTTTCGGCGGGAATTGGGACGGAAACGGACCTTCCCCCACCCGCGTCGTATAAGCTTTTACGACCCCGATGATCCGGTCGATGAAAGTCGGCGCAATGCCGGAGCCGGTAATGGCACCGCCTACTGTAGCATTTGAGGACGTAACAAAAGGATAAGTCCCGTGATCCACGTCTAAAAGCGTCCCCTGAGCCCCTTCAAAAAGAATGCTCTTTCCCGCTTTGGAGGCTTCATAAAGATATTTGGGAGTATCTCCTGCAAGATCTAACAGGCGGGTTCTTATTTTTTTACAGTAAGCAAATGTTTTTTGAAAAGAAATCGGCGGAGCCTTATGAACTTTCACAAGAATGGCATTCCGTTCTTTAACCACATCCGCCAGCCGCTGTTTCAAATAACTCATGGACTTCAGATCACAGATCCGAATCCCTACGCGCGCCATCTTATCCGCATAACAAGGGCCGATCCCCCGTTTTGTGGTCCCGATCGCCTTGCCTTTTTTAAGGCTTTCCTCACGTAATTGGTCCATCAGACGATGATAAGGAAAAATGAGATGAGCCTGATCGGAAACCCAAAGGCGCCCCCGAACTTTTACCCCTCCGCGCTCAAGCATGTTCATTTCCTCAAAAAGCGCTTCCGGATCAATGACCACACCGTTCCCGATCACACAAATTTTCTTGGGATAAAGAACTCCGGAAGGGATCAAATGAAGAACGAATTTCCGGCCTTTGACTTTAATGGTGTGGCCTGCATTCGGTCCGCCTTGATAACGAACCACGACATCACTTTTTGCGGCAAGGATGTCAATGACTTTGCCTTTACCTTCATCGCCCCACTGGGCACCGATCAGAATGCGGTTCATAGCTTCACAACTTTAACATCAAGAACGGGTTCGTTCTTTTTGATCTGCGCAACGACTTTTTCAGGGATCGCATCATCAATATTGATCGCTGTCATTGCGTAAGCTTTCTTGCCTTTCCCCACCCGGCCGAGCGACATTTCGGCAATATTGATCTTGTTTTTGCCAAGAACCGTCCCGATAGTCCCTACTACCCCCGGGAGGTCTTCATTTTTTACAAAAAGAACCCATCCCTGAGGCTCAACATCGATTAAAAATTCATTGATCCGGACAATGCGCGGCTGGTGGTTAAAAAGCGTTCCCATGATCCGATGGGTTTCTTTTCCCTGAGCCACTTCCACGTCAATGAAACTCGTAAAATCCGTAGTCTCTGTACTGGTCCCTTCCGCGACATTAATCCCGCGCTCTTTCGCCATCGCCGGGGCATTCACAAAATTCACGGTGTCCCCGCAAATCGGCGTTAATAATCCTTTCAAGATAGCGATCGTGAGTGGTGCGGTTTTGAAACGGGTGGGATCCCCGCCGTAACGGATCTCCACTTTCTTAATACTGCCTTCAAAAAGCTGCGGATAAAGCATCCCGATCTTTTCTGCAAGCACAAGCCAAGGTTTTAACCCTTTAAGTGTATCCGGATCGAGATTCGGCATATTCACGGCATTACGGATCGCGCGGTCATTTAACGCATCAATCACCTGTTTCGCCACATCCAAAGCAACATTCTCCTGAGCTTCTTGAGTCACGGCCCCTAAATGAGGTGTACAGATAAATTGCGGCAATTTAAGAAGCGGATTATCCGGGCTGGGAGGTTCGGTGACAAAAACATCGAATGCCGCTCCGGCAATTTGTCCGCTTTGGATCGCTTCCGCTAAAGCCGATTCGTCCACGATCCCGCCCCGGGCACAATTCACAATACGCATGCCTTTTTTGCAAAGCTTGAACGTTTCTTTATTAAGAAGATTTTTTGTCTCTGCGGTTAACGGCGTATGAAAGGTCACAAAATCCGAGTTTTTCAACAGCGTCGGAACATCCACAAACTCAACCGGCCATTCCTTGACGGCTTCTTTCGAAATGAACGGGTCAAAGACCATGACTTTCATATTGAAAGCATTCGCGCGCTTCGCGACTTCACGCCCGATACGTCCAAAACCCACGATCCCAAGGGTCTTTCCGTTCAGCTCCGACCCCTGGAACTTATTCCTTTTCCATTCCCCTTTTTTAACATGAGCATCTGCCTGTGGGATATTGCGGGCAACGGCCATCAACATGGAAAAACTAAGCTCTGCCGTAGAGATCGTATTCCCTTCCGGAGTGTTCATGACAATGATGCCGCGTTTTGTGGCAGCTTCCAGATCCACGTTATCCACTCCAACCCCGGCACGGCCGATCACGCGCAGTTTTTTACCGGCTTCAATGATCTCTGCCGTCACTTTGGTCGCGCTACGGACCAGAATGGCATCATACTCCCCGATGATCTTTTTAAGTTCCTCGGGTTTCAGACCGACCTTTTCATCTACTTGAATGTTCTTTTCTTTGCGGAGGATCTCCATCCCGCCTTGCCCCAAAGAATCCGATACGAGAACTTTCACTTTCTTATCTCCTTTTGATGAAGTCATAAGTTGGGGAATGTTTTGCTTGATTTATTTACAGCAACAACAGGAACCGGCGGAAGACTTCATTTCCTTAAGAGTCTGCTCAAGGGTTTTCAGTCCTTTTTCAATATCCGCTTTCGTGATCGCACCCATATGGCAAATACGGACGACTTTGCCTTTCATTTGATCCCCTTGTCCGCCCGCCATGGCGATCCCTTTTTCATCGCGCATCACTTGACAAAGCTTTTCACCGTCTACTCCTTCGGGCAAACAAGCGGCTGTCACAGTGGATGAAGGTGCTTTAGAAAAAAGCTTCAATCCCATTTTTTGAAGGGATTCACGAGTAAATGCAGCATTCGCGGCGCAACGTTTAAAAACATTCTCGAGCCCTTCTTCTTCGATCAGATCCAACGATTTCTGGAGACCGATCACAAGAGTTAAGGCCGGAGTCCAAGGCGTATCGCTGTCCTTCAAGGATTTTTCATAGTGTTTAAGATCATAATAGAAGCGAGGCAATTTTGCCGTGGCCATACGCGCTTTAGCCTTCTCACTAACGCTCAGGAATGCAAGGCCCGGAGGCAGCATAAGCGCTTTTTGAGAACCTGCGATCACAAGATCTACATTCCAGTTATCAGTTTCAAGACGGTCCGCACCGAGACCGGAGATCGCATCAACGATCAAAAGGGCATTCGTTTTTGCAACGATCGCTCCGATCGTTTTAATATCGTTCAATACTGCGGTCGAAGTCTCGCACAGTTGGAGACAAACCGCTTTGATCTCGGGATCTTTCTTGAGGGCTTCCTCGATCTGTGAGGGCTGAACCGCTTCGCCATAAGGCACTTTGAGGGTGACCGGAATAAGACCAAAGGCTTTCGCGATCGCCGTAAATCGTTCGGCGAATTTACCGTTCTCAACCACCAGCACTTTATCCCCGGCAGAATGAAAGTTCACCAATGCCGCTTCCATCGCCAGACTTCCGGAACCCGCAAAGGTATAAACAGGGTTTTTTGTCATAAAGACCTTTTTGAGACGTTCAGAAACATCTCCGAAGATCTTGCGGTAACGCGGGGTCCGATGATGGAAAATCGGTTCCGCCATCAACTTGCGGGTCGCTTCTGGAACAGGTGTCGGGCCAGGGGTTAAAAGGATCGTAGGCTTGCTCATTTCTTTGGAACCTCCATGCGTGTAGTGATAACAGCGTCCACAAGACCATAATTTTTCGCTTCATCAGCAGACATGAAGAAATCGCGATCCGCATCTTTTTCGATCCGGTCCAGCGGTTGTCCGCTATGGTGGGCAAGGATCTTATTGAGCTGTTCTTTGAGTTTTAAAATTTCTTTAGCTTGAATGTGAATATCAGAAGCTGTGCCTTGCGCTCCGCCCCAGGGTTGATGGATCATCACGCGGGCATTCGGCAGAACATAACGCTTGCCTTTCGTTCCGGCAGCCAGAAGCACGGCCCCCATACTGGCAGCCTGACCGATACAATAAGTCGCCACGTTACACTTAACGAATTGCATCGTATCATAGATCGCAAGCCCTGCGGTCACAGAACCTCCCGGAGTGTTGATATAGATATTGATATCCTTA
Source organism: uncultured bacterium (assembly GCA_964420575.1). Lineage (GTDB taxonomy): Bacteria > Omnitrophota > Omnitrophia > Omnitrophales > Aquincolibacteriaceae > CAYQTU01. The sequence continues at coordinate 1,918 of CAYQTU010000057.1, read as the reverse complement.
TCCGGATCTTCCATGTTCAAGAACAGGATCTGGGCAATGATCATGTTCGCGATCAGATCATCGATTGGCGTACCGATAAAAACGATACGGTCCTTTAAGAGACGGGAATAAATATCATAAGCACGTTCGCCGCGGCCGGTTGTTTCGATAACCATTGGAACCAGATAGCTCATGGGACCCTCCTTTTGTAATGATAAATTGTAACGGCAAAATGACTTTTGGGGATTTTCGTCATTCTTACCGACTTATTTTGGCGTTCTTTTTAATAAATTCAACGACTTTCTCATTTCGGATCTGGTCGTGAAGAGATTCTAGCGCTTCCTCATGTTCTTTGTAATATTTTTCTATCACTTCAGCCGGCTGTTGATAGCGATGACTGAGGGACTCATAACGCGCTTTAAGATCGCTCTCTTGGATATCGAATTTTTCTATATCCGCGATCTCATCTAAAAGAAAAGCCAGGTGGACTTGCTTCCGGGCTTCGGTTTCAAGGTCTTTTTTGAATTTTTCTTTTTCTTTTTCAAAAAGGTCCTCTGTCCCGCCGCTATAAAGGAACCGTTGCTTGGTCTGTTCCAATAAATATTCCGTCCTCCGATCCACAACCCCTTGAGGCAGGTCTATTTTATTGTATTTCACTAATTCATCCAGAAGGTCCCTCTCAAAAGCTGCTTCCGCTTCGCTCTCCTGACGTTTTTTGATATCTGCCCCTAATTTCTCTTTCAATTCTGCAAGATCCTTATGATCTCCGGCTTGTTTAGCCAACTCATCATCGATCGCAGGGAGTTTCTTTTCTTTAATTTCCTTAATTGTCATTTTAAATAACGCCGTTTTCCCGGCCGTTTGCTGATTCCCTATATCTTGAGGAAACGTGATCTGAACATCTTTAACGTCACCCGCCTTGGCCCCCACCAATTGCGCTGAAAAACCTTTCAGGTATTCATCTTCTTTGATCTCGACCCAATCGTCATTACGTTTTTCAATTTCTTTGCCATCAACCGTGCAAACATAATCGGCGATTACAAAATCCCCCATGGCTGCTCCGCGATCCTCAATGGCCTTGTATTGACAATGCCTTTCTTGAAGATCTTTGAGAGCCTTCTCGATATCTTCGGGTTTGATCTCACTTTTCCCTTTTTTTGCACTTAATCCGGCCACTTTAGAGATCTTGATCTTAGGACGGATTTCGATTCTTGTTTTATAAATAAGCTTTTCTTTTGCAAACTGCACATCCTCTACTGTCGGATGGGTTAAAGGACGTAATTCTTTTTGTTTGAACGCTGCCGAAAGGGAATCCGAAAGAAGATGCTCAAGCACAGAATCGCGGGCATCTTTCTCGTAATGCATCACCAAAACATCATGCGGAACTTTTCCGGGACGAAAGCCCGGAACTTTCGCTTTGGGAGCGATTGCCTTATAAAAAGCGTCATATTCTTCCTGGATCTGTTCTTTGCCAACTTCGATCGTCAGAATCTTTTCACAGGCTTTGCCGTCCTGAACTTTAATCTTTAAAACAGGCTCCTGAACAGATGTGGTTTCCGGAGTGGAAGGATGATTCTGATTTTCATTTTTCTTTTTTGTAAATAACACGTAAACCACCTTATCTTTTTTAAAAAACCGTTAAAAACAAATTCTTTTGCGTTTAAATCACTTTATGCGATGCCGTAGAAAACTATCCTTAAGTTCTCACGGCGTAATACTTTTTCACTGCGAAAAAGTATGGAGCGAGTGGAGGGAATCGGCGCCCTTCATTCGCCAAGCTCATTCCGGGTCGGCCACCCGCACTACAAACATGACATCAGTCATGTTTGTCAAAAGTGCTCCCTTCGCTTCCCTCACCTTTAATACGCTCATAGCCGTAGAGAGCTATCCTTAAGTTCTCACGGCGTAATACTTTTTCACTGCGAAAAAGTATGGAGCG
>CAYQTU010000056.1:0-10451 GCA_964420575.1 uncultured bacterium | reverse complement strand
GCTTCCGCTCCCTCCCACTCCGGCCAGCCATACGATAATCAATATCTTCAGCCACCGTTTAAAATTAAACGGAAAAAGAAGGCGTTTGGTCTTATCCCATGAAAAACTTAACATATCGTTGACCGCAAGACCTGAAGACGGGCTCATTATTTTATCCTCCTTCAAAATGGATTCGGATCATAGAAAAATGGTTTTAAAAACAAAAATCCTCCTTCACTTTAAAACAGTAAAGGAGGATCCTTGAAAAAATCTTTACGCTTCAACAACCTGAGTCTGAGCCCATGAATCTTCGAGACGGTGGCCTTTGAGAAGCACCATAACGGTCTCAAGAATATACCCTAATAGAAGGACGATCGGGATAATCAAAAGGATGTTCCTTAAAAACGCTTGAAGGACACTGACCTTCCCCCCGTTCGCACTGACCACTTTGATCTTGACCATAGCTCTTCCGGGAGCAAAGACCGCATCACGGAACGTAAGCCATGCCGCATTGACGATCATCATTACGACCGTCCGGACAATATCAGGGGCTCCCACCAGCACCAGGACCAATCCGATCAAAAATCCGAGCACGAGAGGAATAATGAACAAATCGATAAAGTCAGAAGCAAAACGCTTCCCTTTATGCGCTGGAACCATACCGCTCATTGTCTCTTCCATATCCAACCCCTTTCACTTTTTGAAAGTCGTTATTAAAAAGACCGCTTTTCTGCTTTAAAATCTAGCGGGGAAATGCCCTTCTGTCAAAAGCTTTTTAGGGGGCTTTCCGCTTCTACTTTGAAGTATATTTACCATCGGCCATTTTAACAATTCTTTTAGTTAATTCTAGTCGGATCAATAGAGAAGAAAGTTCCGTCGGCGAGATAGCTTCTTGTTCCAAGATCTCCCCGTAAGTCATCGAACCCCCTTTCAGGATCCGTTCCAAGGTTGCCGCTTGAGCATCCTTTTCAGAAAGATCTTCTTCTTTCTCTGGAGGACTTAAAGAAAGGGTGTGATTTTTTTCTAATGTTTCTTCAGAGGATAAAACCGGCTTTAATCTTTCCGTTTTTAGATGAACCGCCAAAGTCTCAAGGACCTCTTCGGGAGACTCTGCCAAACAGGCTCCTTCTTTAATCAATTGGTGGGTCCCCCTGGAAGTTAACTGATCGACCGGACCGGGCAAAGCAAAGATTTCCCGCCCTTGCTCCAGTGCTTGATGCGCTGTGATCAGGGAGCCGCTTCTCGCATGCGCTTCAATGACTAAGACCCCATAAGCCAATCCAGACAAAATCCGGTTCCGTCTCGGAAAATTTTCAGGTAACGGAGGCGTCCCCAGAGGATATTCGCTCAATACCGCGCCTTGCTCCGTAATTTTTTTATAAAGATCTTTATTCTCTTTCGGGTAAACCACATCCAACCCGCACCCCATCACCGCAAGGGTCCGGCCATACGGTACTTGGATCGCCGATTCATGGGCGATCTGGTCGATCCCTCGAGCAAGTCCCGAAACGATCGTCAGCCCCTTAGAAGCCAATGCCCCTGCAAAACGTTGGGCTTGCATTCTCCCGTAAAAACTGGGATGCCGGGTCCCGACGATCGCAATCGCCTTTTGATCGGATTCTGTAATATATCCTTTCATATAAAGCAAAAGGGGCGGGTCGGGGATCGTTTTTAGAAGGAAAGGATAATCGGGATCTGTAAAAACCAAGCAGCGGATGTTTTGGCGGTTGCAATTTTCTATTTCTTTTTCGGGATAAAAATCCATTTGGTTTTCCGGGATAAAAGCATGAGCGGCGTTATTTGCCGTCTCAATCTCTTGAAGGATCTCCAGAGCGCTTTTTCCTTCTTCGAGCAAGGAAACCGCATATCGTCGGCCTTCTGCCCGGAGCCGGTTCAGTTTAAGAAAAGCTTGGATCTCTTGCGGGTTTTTCATAGCGCAAGAGCATAACTTAATTATGTATTATTAGCAATAAAAAATTGATTTTAATAAAAATTGAGGGCAGGTCTCAGGGTTCTTTAAAATAAGACGCCGGGAAGTGAAAATCTATTGCCCGCCGGTGAGACGGATTGCCTTGCGGATTTGATGGAGCGGAATGCCTTTTTGGATCGTCACCTCACCGATCCTTCGCGGAAGAACAAAACGCAACTGTCCCCCCGTTTTCTTTTTGTCATTCATCATGATCTTCAGAATCGTCGACGTTTTAAGGCCCCATCGCTGGATCGAAGTAGGTAATCCCAAACAACGCAACAGTTCCTTTTGCCGGACAGCTAAAGAAAGCGGGCAAAGGCCGAGATCCAGGGCAAGTTCTGCCGCCATAACCATCCCTACGGCAACCGCTTCGCCATGAACAAGTCCCCGATACCTTAATGCCCCTTCCACGCCATGTCCAAAGGTATGACCGTAATTCAAGATCATCCTTTCACCTTTCGTCTCAAATTCATCCCGGCTGACCACGCCCGCTTTAATCTTAGCAGAAGCGGTCACGATCACTTCCAAAGCTGTGAGATCTTTTTTAAGAATGGCTGCAGCCTTCTTTTCAAGGAATCTAAAAAGCTTCGGATCGCGGATGACCCCATACTTAACCACTTCGCCCAGTGAAGCGCTCAATTCTCGGGAGGGAAGAGATTTTAGAACAGTAACGTCCGAAATAACCAGAGCCGGAGGCCAGAAAGAACCCGTCAGATTTTTCCCCTCTTTAAGATTGATACCGGTCTTCCCTCCGATCGCGCTATCGACTTGCGCCAAAAGCGTTGTGGCGATATTCACATAGCGGATCCCGCGCAAATAAACCGAAGCTGCAAAACCGCTCAGATCGCTTACTACACCGCCGCCGACCGCAACAACGATATCTTTCCGTTCAAATTTCTTCGCTAAAAGAGCGTGACAGAGCCGGAACATCTGTTGCTCCGATTTTGCGGCCTCTCCGCCCGGCAGCATATGAAGATGAACTTCGAATCCTCTTCCCTTGAGCGAATCAGTGAGGGTCTTCAAATAAGGACGAAGGGTTTTTTGGGAAACAATCATCATCTTCGCGCCCGGCTTCGCTAAGGGGGCGATCCATTTCCCCGTTTGGGATAAAAGCCTTTTCCCAACACAGATCTTATAATTTGCTTTTTGGCTTCTTACAGAAATGATTTTCATGATCGGGTCAATAAAACCTCAAAAATATCCCTCGCAACCTCCTCGGGGGTTTTTTCATCGGTCAGCACTGAAAAATGGCAGGAGCTCTGGTAAAGCGGTTCGCGGTCCTCCAAAATCTGACGAAGTGTTCCCAAAGGGTCCGGTTTATTTAAAAGCGGCCGGTCCGTACTGTAACGCACCCTCTGCCATAACGCCTGGACCGAAGCCTTAAGATAGACCACTGTTCCGGTCTCACGCATCCTTATAACGTTCCTCTCCAACAAAATAATCCCGCCGCCGGTCGCTACAACCGAGGAAGGTTTTTCGGAAAAGAATTGCAAGGTCTTACGCTCTTCTTCCCGGAAAAATTTTTCTCCTTCTTTAGCGAAAATTTCGGAGATTGAACGTTTCTGGTTCTTCTCGATCTCTGCGTCCAGATCGACAAAAGGATAACGCATAAGAGTCGCAAGGCTTTTGCCGGTAATGCTCTTGCCGGAGCCCATCATCCCGGTGAGATAAATATGTTTAAGCACGGATCTGTTTTAAATACCCTTCATAATGACGACGGATCTCTCCGATCGAGTCCCCGCCGAATTTCTCAAGAAAAGCATCGGCAAGACCAAAAGCCATTAAAGATTCTCCGATCACGCTGCCGGCAGGCACCGCGCAGATATCGCTTCGTTCAAACGAAGCTTTGGCCGCTTTTTTCGTTCGCATATCCACGGAAGCAAGAGGTTTAGCCAGAGTCGAGATCGGCTTCATAGTCACGCGCACAACAATATCCGATCCATTGCTCATCCCGCCTTCGATCCCGCCGGCCCGGTTAGTTTTATGATAATAACCCCGGCCTTTACCGTAGAAGATCTCATCATGGGCTTCGGACCCCAGAGCTCCTGCAAGTTTTATCCCGTCTCCGATCTCCACGGCTTTCACGGATTGTTGTCCCATAAGAAGCCCCGCAAGCCTGGCATCTAACTTTCGCGCATAATGCACATAGGAACCTAGCCCCACAGGGACTCCTGACGCACGGATCTCATACCGGCCCCCAAGAGAAACTCCCGCTTTGGCCGCTCGGTCAATGGCATGAATCATGGCTTTCTCGGATTTTCTGCATAAACAATTCAGGGCCGATGCTTTAGTCTCTTTCTTGATGTCTGAAACTGAGATCTCTTTTTCCTGAAACGTCACGTTCCCGATCTGAAGCACATGGCCGGCGATCTCAATACCGAACCGCTTCAGCAATAACTTACAAGCAGCTCCTACAGCCACGCGCATCGCTGTCTCCCGTGCGCTTGAGCGTTCCAAAACCGCACGGATCCCCTGCTGATATTTTAAAGATCCCGCCAAATCCGCATGACCCGGACGGGGCGAATAAAGTTCCGGCATGGCGTCGATCTTATAATCCCGATTGGTCAGTAAAAATCCCAGCGGCGCTCCGGTCGTTATTTTTTTGATCGCGCCTCCGATCACCTCAACGCGGTCTGATTCGATCTTTTGTCTTCCGCCCCGGCCATAACCCTGCTGACGTCTTTGTAATTCCTGATTGATGAAATCCAGGTCCAAAGGAAGGCCGCTCGGCATCCCTTCGAGGATCGCTGCCAAGTATCGTCCGTGAGATTCTCCAGTTGTAATATAGTTCAGCATATTAGACTCCGTACCATTGAGAAATCAGTTTTAAGATCCAATCCCCCTGGGTAAATAAAAGAACGCCCCAAAAAACCAAAAAAGGCCCGTAGGGGATGGTTTCTTCTTTGTGTACGATCCGTTGCCATAAAGCGAACGGAAGCGCGATAAAAGGCGCCAGGATAAAAACCCAAAAGGCTTTATAGAACCCGAAAAAAGCGCCCATCATCGCTAAAAGCTTAACGTCACCGCCGCCCATACTTTCTTTGCGGAAAAGAACATTCCCGATCCATCCGGTTACAAATAAAAAAGCGCCCCCGCCTAAAAGTCCGGCCGCAGAAGCAAGGATTTTATGATACCACAAGCCTTGGGGAAATCCTTCATGATTTACAACGCTTAGAACAAGACCCAGCACCATTCCTGGGATCGTGACCCTATCCGGGATCAATCCGGTCTCGACATCGGTGATCGTTACGACGATCATCGCGGAAAGAAAGATCACGCTGATCAGAAACCCCCAAGAAAATCCCTGTGTCTGCCAAAGCAAAAGCCAAAGCAACCCGCTGGTAAGCTCGACCCAGAAATAACGCCAGGAGATCGGCTGATGGCAATGAGCACATTTTCCGCGCAGCCATAAGAATCCGATCAGCGGGATGTTATAACGCCATGGGATAGGGGTCTTACACGCCGGACAAAAAGAACCCGGTTTAACGATGGAAAGGTCCTGCGGCATTCTGTAAATACAGACATTCAGGAAACTCCCGATTGCAAGCCCCAGACAAAAAATGATGATGTTTAAAAAAAGGGTCATGGTCTCTTTTTCCCTTTCAAAGCTTCGAGCAGGGCCCGGCGCATGACCCCTACAGGAGCTCTACGGCCTGTCCAATATTCTAAAGCCCTAGCTCCTTGATAAAGAAGCATGGGAAGCCCGTTTAATATCCAGTGGCCTTTTCGGCGCGCCATGCTCAAAAACGGCGTGACCTCAGGATTATAAATAAGATCCATAAAAAGTTTCTTTTTCCCGCGCGCGTGAGGGATCCAATCTCCGGGGATCACCGCAGGATCTTTAGGCTTTAAACCCAGCGGAGTCGCATTGATCACCAGATTCGCTTCCCTGACCGCAACCCGGACCTCACCCGCTCCGGGGATCACTGCCTGATATTGGGTTTTAGGGAATATTTTTTTAAAATCCCGGACGATCTTAAAAGCTTTTTCTGGAAAACAATCCGTAACAAGGATTTCACGGACCCTTTTTTTTGACAGCCCGCAGACCACCGCCCGAGCAGCCCCTCCTGCGCCTAGGATAACGGCTTTTTTACCTCCCAACCGGAATTTCCCTTCTTTTTCAAGTGATAACAGGAATCCTTCCATATCCGTATTAGTCCCGACCCATTGCGTTCCCCGGCGAAAAGCTGTATTAACAGCTCCGATCATCCGCGCCTCGGGAGAGATTTTATCCAGATATTTTACAACGGTTTGTTTGTAAGGGACCGTAATATTGAACCCGGAAAGCGGCAACTTCGCAGAGCGGCTCATGACCTTTTTGAAAAATTTCGGCATAAGGTCAAAAACCAGGTAATGCGCTTCAAGACCAAGCTTTTGAAAAGCCGCTTCCTGCATGGAAGGAGACAGAGTATGGGAGAGCGGATGACCAAAGATCCCGTAAAGCCTATAAGCTTGACTGTTCTTCACACTGGAGAGGGTTCGGTTGTTTCCTGATCCGAATTGGCTGAGATTTTATTCATCGCAAAAAGATACGCCCTGACGCTGGCCTCGAGGATGTCCGTGCTTGTCCCGCGTCCGGTCACTTCTTTCTGACCGATCTGAAGCTTCACTAAAACTTCTCCAAGAGCATCTTTACCGCCGGTAACGGATTGTAATCCGTAATGGATAACACGCGCTTGAGAATGTGCGATCTTTTCAATGGCTTTATAGCACGCATCCACCGGTCCGTCCCCTGTTGAAGAAGCTTCTTTCTTTTGCCCCTGACAAGAAAGTTTGATCTCCGCAAAAGGCTTCTTGCCCGTCTCGCAGAGCACTTTCATAGATTCTAATTTCCAAGTTTCTGGGATCTTGGCCACTTGTTCCTGAAGGATCGCTTCAATATCTTCATCAAAAACATACTTTTTCTTATCTGCCAAAGTTTTAAAACGCATAAAAGTTTCGTCCAGTTCTTTTTCGCTCAAACGAAAACCCAATTTGATCACGCGTTCCGAAAAAGCATGTTTGCCGGAAAGCTTGCTGAGGATCAACTGACTCCCGGAAAGACCGATCTTCTTGGGATCGATGATCTCGTAAGTTTGACGCTTCTTCAAAACACCGTCCTGATGGATCCCCGAAGCATGCGAAAAGGCATTACGCCCAACGATCGCTTTGTTCGGCTGTACGACCATCCCGGTCAAGTGGGAGACTAAACGCGAAGTCTTTGTGATCTCAGAGAATTTGATATCCGTATAGCAATCCATAAAATCTTTTCGGGTATCAATAGTCATGACCAATTCTTCCAGTGAGGCGTTCCCGGCGCGTTCGCCGATCCCGTTAATAGTACATTCAACTTGATTGGCCCCAGCTAGCACGGCCGCTAAAGAATTCGCTGTGGCAAGCCCGAGATCATTATGACAATGAACGGACAGAACGACTTCTTTGCCTAAAGCCGGATTTTTTTTAACCAAAAGGCGGATCAGGTCATTGAATTCCTGAGGCACGGTATAGCCCACCGTGTCCGGGATATTGATGGAAGTCGCTCCTGCATCGATCGCTGCTTTAACGATCTGAATCAAAAAGTCAGGTTCAGTCCTCGATGCATCTTCCGGAGAAAATTCGACCTGTTTAAAATCTTTCTTGGCAGAACGGATGTTTTGAACCGCCATCGCCAAGATCTCTTTTTTGTCTTTTTTAAGCTTGAATTCCCGATGGATCTGCGAAGTAGCCAAGAAAACATGCAATCTTTTCTTAGCGGCACCTTCCAAAGCTCTCCGGCAAGCATCGATATCCTTAGGGATCATCCGGGAAAGCCCGCAGATCACCGGTTTACGGACAGATTCAGCAATCATCTGGACAGCTTTTATTTCTCCCGGAGAAGAGGCCGGAAAACCCGCTTCGATCACATCCACATTCAACCGCTCAAGCTGCTTGGCGATCTTGAGCTTCTCCTCGGGGGTCAATGCCGCTCCGGGAGATTGCTCTCCATCCCTTAAGGTCGTATCGAAAATATAGATCTTTCTTTTTTGTCCCATATTATTTTTTATTGATGAATTCCATCATTTTGCGGAGTCTCGCGCCGACTTCCTCGATGGAATGTTGATCTCCATTCTCGCGCATTTTTTTGAAACTAGGACGGCCCTTTTTATTTTCTTCCATCCATTCTTTAGCAAATTTCCCGGAAACAACTTCGCTGAGGATCTTCTTCATTTCTTTACGAGTTTGTTTTGTAATGATCCGTGGCCCACGGCTGTACCCCCCGTACTCGGCTGTATCCGAAACGCGGCGGTACATTCCGCTGATCCCGGAAATGAACATCGCATCCACGATCAATTTTACTTCGTGAAGACATTCAAAATACGCCATCTCAGGCTGGTATCCCGCTTCCACCAAAGTATCGTACCCTGCTGTGATCAGTTCGCTCAATCCACCGCAAAGAACCGCCTGTTCTCCGAAAAGATCCGTTTCGGTTTCTTCTTTGAACGTGGTTTCGATCACACCTGCGCGTGTTCCGCCGATGGCTTTAGCATAGGCAAGGCCCAATTGTAACGCCTTCCCGCTCGGATTCTGCTGGACCGCAACAAGGCAAGGAACGCCGCCGCCTTCCACAAATTGGGAACGGACAAGTGACCCCGGACCTTTCGGGGCAACCATAAACACATCCAATTCTTTCGCAGGTTTAATGTACCCAAAATGGATATTAAAGCCGTGAGAAAAACAAAGAGCCTTTCCGGCTTTCATGTTCGGGGCGATATGCTTTTCATAGATCTCCGCCTGCAAATGATCCTGGGTCAGGATCTGGACGATATCCGCCTGCTGAGCGGCTTCGGTGGCAGAAACGGGTTTGAACCCATCTTTAACGGCCATTTCATAATTGGGAGTGCCCGGAAGTTCCGCAACAAGCACATTGACCCCGGAATCGCGGAGATTCAACCCCTGCCCGCGTCCTTGAATTCCATAACCGATAATAGCGACTTTTTTTCCTTTGAGTAAGTTCAGATCCGCATCCTTATCATAATAAATTTTCACTGCCATTTTCTTTTCCTTTCTTTGGTGTTTAAGATTATTTCTTTTTGCTTTTCTTTTTTGAAACGGCTGCCTTAGGGGCCGCGTGTTTAGAAGGCGCGATCACATCATCCCGGCGAGCCATGGCCACTTGCCCAGTCCGGACCACTTCGCGAAGCTCAAAAGGTTTCAAGAGCTCCAAAATAGCATCGATCTTGCTTTCATTCCCCGTGACTTCGATCGCCATGGATTCAGGGTTCACATCCACGATCTTCGCCCTGAAACTATTGATGATATGCATGATGTCATTACGGTTGGAAGCGTTCGCGCTCACCTTGATCAGCACGAGTTCCCGTTCGATCATATCCTTGTCGGTCAGATCTTCTACCCGGATAACCTCCACCAATTTATTGAGTTGTTTCATAATTTGCTCAACGACCCGGTCATCCCCTTTCGCGATCACGGTCATTCGGGAAACCTCGGGGTCCTGGGTCTCTCCGACCGCAAGACTATCGATATTGAACCCTCGCGCCGAAAAAAGGCCGGCCACACGCGCCAACACCCCAAAATGATTTTCAACTAAAACAGAAATGGTGTGTTTCATAAATTTGCTCCTTTGTCGCAAATTGCTTTTAAGATTTTAAGCCATATCCATGATCTGGTCCAAAGCATAACCTACAGGGACCATGGGGTACACATTTTCTTCTCTGGATACCAGGCATTGGACCACCACAGGTCCTTTATGCGCCAATGCTTTCTTAATGGTCGGGATCACATCTTTTTTCCGTTTGATCCTTAAAGCAAGGATCCCGTAAGCCCCCACAAGCTTGCAAAAATCCGGGCTGGTCGGTCCGATCACCGAACCGGAATAGCGGCGTTTATAAAAAAGCTGCTGCCATTGGCGAACCATCCCGTAGTAACCGTTGTCCATAATGAAGACCTTGATCGGAGCTTTATAATAAGCGGCCGTTGCTAATTCCGTCATGGTCATTTGAAAAGATCCGTCCCCGTCAATGCAGATCACTTTGGATTTCGGACATCCGATCTGCGCCCCGATCGCTGCCGGCAAACCATACCCCATCGTTCCAAGCCCGCCCGAAGTTAACATACTGCGCGGCTGCGTAAATTTGTACCATTGCGCTGTCCACATCTGATGCTGCCCGACACCGGTCACTACGATCGCTTTGTGGCCTGTAAGCTCTCCGAGCTGTTCGATCACATATTCCTGCAAAATAGCCTGAGTCTTCGTATTGTATTTCAAAGGAAATTTTTTCTTCCACTCTGCGATCTGATCCAGCCATTCCTTCATCTCACCCCGCTTATCTTGAACCAATGGGTTTAATTTTTGTAAAGCCTTCTTCACATCGCTGATGATCGGGATATCCACACGGATCGTTTTTGAGATCGATGTGGGATCAATATCAATATGAATGATCTTGGCATGAGGTGCAAATTTTGAAACATTTCCCGTCACCCGGTCGTCAAATCGAGCACCAACCGCGATCAAAAGATCTGACTTCTG
>CAYQTU010000055.1:10161-10468 GCA_964420575.1 uncultured bacterium | reverse complement strand
AAAATAATACAAAATATCCGCGCCGGGTTCATGACAAACATTATGATCTGAAAAAAAGGAGAAAATATAATCCGCACCCAACTTTAAACGCACCGTAAGGTCAATATCTTCGCGGACTTTAAAGTCGTCCCGATAGAACCGGCGCTCGATCACCTCACTGTTGTTCTCAAGCCGCTGGCGTTCGTGGGAAAGCGTCATTTGACCCATATCAAAAGTCCGGAAAATGAAATGTTCCCCAAATTCATAGACCGGGGCGATCCCTTTATAGTAAGTGATCAAATTAAAATAGGCTCCACCGGACCAATCC
>CAYQTU010000055.1:0-10151 GCA_964420575.1 uncultured bacterium | reverse complement strand
TCTTGATAATAATCTAATGAGATCCGCCCCTGATTTTCGGTCAGATCCCGACGATCGGAGAAAGAACGCCTGACAAAATCATAACCCCCGCCCAAAACCGTCCGAGCATTAAGAGGCATATTAAAACGATTGGTAAAAACATTCTTGTGGATATCCGTATCCCGTGAAGTGCTTCGGCCCTTAAAAAATTCGTATCCCGAGATCACGGCCGGATGGCTCGAGATCCACTGAGCTTTACGCAAACCGTCCCGAGCCCTGAAATGATCCGCGAAAGCATTAAGAATGTTTTGGTATTGCCCGATCGCTTGATCCCACATCGCTTGATAAGAATAAATTTGGCTCAGGTCGAACCGCGCTTCAACATTCTCGGGATCCTTACGGATCAGCTCCTCATAAGCCGAAAGAGCGTGCTTGACCCTGTTATCCCAATAAAACTGTTTAGCTTTCATCTCCTGCTCAACAAGTTCATCATATTTAAGCGTCAGGATCTTTTGATATTCACGCTGAGCCTTGGAATATTCCCTGGCCCACCCAAGGATCCTGGCCTTTTGCAAACGAAACGCCTTATCCTCTTTTTCGGCCAACAGTCCATCGTAAACTTTTAAAGCTTCACGATAATTTCCGGACCAACTTAAGACGTCACCGAGTTGGGCTTGAATCTTACGGTCATATTTTTTGTTTAGGACCTCATGAAAGAGGGTAATCGATTTTTTGAAATCTTTATTTGCAGCATAGCTCCGCGCCAGAAGGGTTTTTGCATCGAGATCCTGGGGATCTTTTTCTAGAACGGCATGGATCAGCCTTTGTGCCTCATCGATTTTCCCCAAACGAGAAAAAATTTCGGCAAGCGCAAGGGTCTGTTTCGGATTTTGGGGATCCTGTGCCAATAACTCCTGGTACAAAGCTTCGGCTTTCTCATAATCCCGCTGCCAGACATAGATCTCAGCGATCTTCTTTTGAACCTCAAGATTGCGGGGCTCTGTTTCCAAGATCTTTTGATATTCAAGGATCGCTTCAGGATATTTTTTTTGCCAGCTCAAAACATCCGCTAATTGACCGCGGACCTTCGTATTTTTAGGGTCTTTTTGCAAGACTTTCTGATACTGCTGGACAGCTTCGGGATAATCCTGATTAATCATCTGGACTTCGCCCAAAAGCGCCCGGATCTCATCTTTGTTCACACCTTGATCCGCTCTAAGATCCTTTGACAGAGCCCCCAGGAATGCCAAACAGAAAATAAAAATCACCGGGATCATTCTCACGCTTTCGCCTGACCTTCCTTTTTCTTGCCATTCAAAAGCTCACCATAGATCCTTGCAGCTTCCTGTGTTTCACCGGAATAATGAAGCGCCTTGGCATAAAAGAACTTCGCCTGAGCGTCCGAAGGATTTTTCTTCAGATAATCCGTTAGGATTGACTTGGCTTTATCAAATTGCTGATCCCAAATATAAACTTCGGCTAATTTCTTTGTGATTTCGGGATCATTTTGGACCGATTGAAGAAGTTCCAGGTACAAGGCTTCGGCTTCCGCATATCGTTTATTCCATGAATAGGCCGCGGCAATGGATTTTTTTATTTTTACAGACCGGGGATCTTGCGCAAGTAACTCCTGAAAGATCTCGATGGATTCCTTAGATCTGCCGGTCCAAAGATACGCATAAGCAAGTTCCATCTGGGCTTCGGTAAGGCTGGGGTCTCGGGATATGGCCGCCGCAAAAAAAGGAATGGCTCCCGGATAATCCCCTTTTACAAAAAGATCATGACCCCGATAGTAGTTGATGTCGGCCTGTTGGGTCTTGTGGTAGACAAGGGTGGTCGCAACAGCGATTCCTGCTAAAATAAAAACGGCGATCAAAAATCTCATTTCAACCTCATCAAGGGGTTGATGTTTCAAAGCCGGTCTTCGGAATAATTTCGGAAAATTCTATAATATTCTAAGACAAAAAGGGTAATGTTTCTCATTCCCCGATATCCTCATCCCAAAGCCTGGGTTTTGCAGCAATGAAATCCTTCATCATTTGTTTGCAGTCTTCGAGATTAAGATTGATGATCTTAATGCCACGCTTTTTTGAATAATCTTCAGGCCCTTTGAAGGTTTTGTTCTCTCCAATCACAACGGTCGGGATCTTATAGAGTAAAATAGCTCCTGTACACATGTCGCAAGGGGAAAGCGTAGAATAAAGAACACAGGCTTCATAATCCTTCGCCTTAAGACGGCCCGCATTTTCAAGACAATCCATCTCCGCATGCAGGATCGCAGAACCTTTTTGAACCCGGCGATTATGCCCCCGGCCGATCACTTTACCCTTCCTGACAAGTACGGACCCTATAGGGATCCCGCCTTCCCGAAGCCCTTGCCAGGCCTCTTTGATCGCTTCCTTCATGAAAGGATAATGTTGTTTTCGGTCCATAATTTTCCCGCCTGTTATTAACGGATATCCGAGCAAGAAATTAACCTAAAGAATGAGAAGGGTTTTCCCTTGAGAGAACTAAAGGAGACCGCTATAATTTGGTTTCTCATTGGGGGATGGTGTAACGGTAGCACAACAGGCTCTGGACCTGTTAGTCTTGGTTCAAATCCAGGTCCCCCAGCCATGAGTTGTAAATGTGATTTTCAGCCTTTCTTTTCAATCTTTTCCCAAGAATCGCGCAAAGTCACCGTGCGGTTAAAAACAGGCTGCCCGGGTTTGGAGTCGATAGGATCCGCAAAAAAATAACCCAAACGCTCGAATTGGAACCTATCCCCTGGCTTGGCCTTCTTAAGACTTTGTTCCAGAAAAGCCGGCGAGATCACTTCAAGGGACTTAGAATTCAAGTTCGCAAAAATATCTTTCCCTTCTGGGACATCGCTCGGATCTTTTGCGGCAAAAAGATGATCATAAAGGCGGACTTCAGATTGAACCGCATGCAACACCGAAACCCAGTGGATTGTCCCTTTGACTTTGCGCCCATCCGGAGGATTATTTCCTCCACGAGTTTCAGGGTCGTAAGTGCATTGCAGTTCCATGATCTTCCCGGAAGCATCTTTAATGACTTTTTCGCATTTAATGAAATAAGCGTAGCGTAAACGGACTTCTCCTCCGGGAACAAGACGGAAAAACTTCTTGGGCGCATCTTCCCGGAAATCTTCCCGTTCAATATAAAGTTCGCGGGAGAACGGAACTTTACGCGATCCCTGTGATGGGTCCTCAGGATTATTGACCGCTTCCATTTCCTCGCTCTTACCTTCCGGATAATTTGTGATCACGACCTTGATCGGATCGAGCACCGCCATTACGCGCGGTGCGGTTTTGTTAAGTTCCTCACGGATGGAATTCTCCATCAGAACCATATCAATCGTACTGTTGAATTTCGCAACGCCGATCTTGTCACAAAACGTACGGATCGCGGACGGTGTATAGCCGCGCCGGCGGTATCCGGAGATCGTAGGCATTCTCGGATCGTTCCAGCCGGAGACGATCTTCTGCTGCACAAGTTTCAAAAGCACGCGTTTGCTCAAAACGGTGTGGGTCAGATTCAGCCTTGCAAATTCGATCTGTTGAGGGCGATGGATCCCTAGTTCGATCAGGAACCAATCATAAAGCGGGCGGTTATTCTCAAATTCGAGCGTGCAAAGTGAGTGAGTAATCCCTTCGATCGAATCGGAAATGCAATGGGCAAAGTCATACATGGGATAAATGCACCATTTATCCCCTGTCCGGTGATGGGATGCTTTTTTGATCCGGTACATCGTCGGATCCCGCATATTCATGTTCGGCGAAGCCATATCGATCTTCGCGCGGAGGACCCTCGAACCTTCGTCGAACTCACCTTTCCGCATCCGCTCAAAAAGATCCAGATTCTCTTCCACGGAACGATCACGGTTCGGACTGGCTTTTCCGGGGATGGTCAAAGTCCCGCGGTATTCGCGCTGCTCGTCCGGGCTCAGATCACAGACATAAGCCTTTCCTTTTTTAATCAACGCGAGCGCATGCTGATAAAGCTGATCGAAATAATCCGAAGCATAGTATTCACGGTCCGCCCAATCAAAACCAAGCCAGTGAACATCTTCCCGGATGGAATCCACATACTCGATTTCTTCTTTCTCAGGGTTGGTGTCATCGAAACGAAGATTACAGAGGCCTTGGTAGTCGCGGGCAATTCCGAAACTGATACAAATCGCTTTCGCATGACCGATATGGAGATAGCCGTTCGGCTCCGGAGGGAATCGAGTATGCACCCGGCCTCCGTTCTTACCGTTTGCGATATCTTGGTCGATGATATCCCGTATAAAGTTGGATGGTTTTTTCTCGGATTCCATAAGAAGGATTATATCAAAATCATGAGTTTCTAGGAAACAAAGGCTCCTAACCGTTTAAGACATACGCTCTTCCCGAGAAGGCTCATCAGCTCAAAGATCCCTGGACTTGCCGTCCCTCCGGTCAGCACAAAGCGCAACGGGTGAATAATATCTTTAGGTTTTAATCCGGCCGCTTCAGCAAGCTGCTTTGTCTTTTGATCAAGGACATGCACATCCTCAAAATCCCCGAGCTCGCTTAAAGTTTCGCACAACTGCCGGAGCAGGTCCATGACCGGACGATTGCTTTTGATCTCGTTCGCTAAGGTCGCATCCTGATAATCTGGATCCTTAAAACAATAGGCCGCTTGGTCCATGAGTTGCTTAAAAGTTTCAATGCGGGGACGATAAAGAGCGATCAATTTACGCCATTTATCTTCAGGTATAGGTTCCATACGGGTCTTCCAGAATTCGGTGATCCTTGCTTCATAATCCTCTCCGCTGATCAGGCGAATGTGCTGCCCGTTAAGCCATGAGAGTTTTTCAGGATTGAACTGGGCATTGGATTTCACGACCCGCTTGAATGAGAATTGCTTGATCAATTCCGGCATTTTTAAGATCTCCTGATTAGTGCCGGGGTTCCAGCCCAGAAGCGCCAGATAATTCAAAAGCGCTTCGGGCAAATAACCATTTTCACGATAAGCGCTGACCGCAACCGCTCCATGACGTTTGGAAAGCGGCGTTCCGTCCGCTCCCATGATCAACGGAAGATGAGCATATTTCGGCGGCTTCCAGCCTAAAGCTTGATGGATCAGGATATGACGCGGAGTATTCGGTAAATGATCATCCCCCCGGACCACATGAGTAATTCCCATATCATGATCATCTACGATCACCGCAAGGTGGAATGTCGGGAAACCGTCGGATTTCATAATCACAAGATCATCGAATTCGTTTGAGTCATAAGTTACATCTCCGTGAACTAAGTCCGTGAAGATCACTTGGGTTTTAGGCATTTTGAAAGTGACCGCCACCTTGTCTCCATCCCGCTGCTCATAAGCAAGTCCCTTTGCAAGAAGTTCACTGGCCACTTCGCGGTAACGGTCAAGCCGCTTACTCTGATGAACCAGTTCCTCATCCCAGGGGATCCCAAGCCACCGGAGAGAATCCAGGATCTCTTGCTCGAATTCCGGAGTTGAGCGTTGTTGGTCGGTATCTTCGATGCGGAGTAGGAATTTCCCCCCTTGCTGCCGGGCATAAAGAAAATTAAAAAGGGCGGTACGTACGCCCCCGATATGGAGATAACCTGTCGGGGATGGGGCAAAACGGACACGGATACTCATAAATTGAAGGCTCTTTGGGTTGACCGTACTGGTCTAACGGGCCAGGTTTCTTTTTTCAACGCATTGAATAAGATTTTTAACACGGTCTAATTCCAGAGGTTTGCGAAAACAGGTCATGGCCCCTTTCGTTAAAATTTCTTTTTCCTTAGACGTCGGCAAAAATCCGGAGATCACGGCGACGGGCACTTTGCTGAATTTACGAATCCTCTCCAGGACCTTTCCGCCGTCCATGAACGGCATCGAAATATCCAAAAAAATAAGCTGATAATCATTATTTTGGATCTTCCGGAGCCCTTCCTTTCCGTTGAGAGCGCAATCAACTTGATACCCCTCCTGCTCCAAGGTCTCACGGAATTCTTCACAGATCATTTTTTCATCGTCAACAATCAAAAGTTTTACGATGGCCAAGCTCCTTTGTCATAGAACCAAAAGAAATCTTATTCGGAATCCGGGAACTTAAAGTTTTCCCGCAATGTTTCCAAGTAACTCCGTTTTGAGCTCTTGATCAAAGCAAGAGGCATATTGAAACGGGTCACTTCGACAATATAGCTATCGTCGATTTCTATTTTTTCTTGACCATCAGCCGTCAGGAGGGCTTTCTCGCCAGGCTTGTCTGTGCGGATACGAATCGTGATCTTTTCATTTGCCGCGATCACTAATGAACGAAGGTTGAGCGCATGAGGACAGATCGGTGTGATCAATAAAGCTTCCAATTTAGGATGGACCACAGCGCCTCCGGCGGACAACGAATAGGCCGTCGAGCCGGTCGGAGTCGCAATAATGACGCCGTCCCCACGGAAACTTGTGAACTTTTCCCCTGAAATGGAGATCTCCATACTTAAGATACGCGCAAGACCTTCACGGCCGATCACAATATCATTGAGCGCAACAAAACGCCGTTCTTGATGCGCTTGCTTGCTCCAGGCATAGCAGGAAAGCATGAGCCGATTCTCGGTCGGCGGGTCTTGAAGCAAATAAGTATTAAGTTCTTCAAAGATCTCGTTTTCTTTAACCTCGGTTAAGAACCCGAGTTTACCGAGGTTGACCCCCACGATCGGGACTATACGCCCCTTCATATGGCTGACCAGTGAGAGAATCGTCCCGTCACCCCCCAAACAAACCATAAAATCAGATTGCTCGATAAGAACATCTAAAGATTCTGAGGAAGAATCCCGGACCGTGACATCCCTTTTTGCCAGCCAATCGCGGAGCTTTGCGCAAAGTTCAACCGCCCCTTTTTTCTTTTCATTAACAACAATACCGACTTTTTTTGCCATAACACACCTCACAGCGAAGGCTTATTTTAGAGCAAAAGTTCTTTAGGATTCAACCCCGGATACGCCGAACCCGGTGGGATTCTTTAAATTTTTAGGATTAAAATTTTTAATGACAAAGGCCACAACTTTTTCGGCAGAAAGGCCATATTCATCCAACTGAGCGTTTCGAGATCCGTGTTCAATGAATTCATCGGGCAAAGCAAACCGCTTGAAGGGAACCTGAAAGAGGTTCTGCCTTTCAAGGAATTCCAAGACCTTGGAGCCAAATCCGCCGGTCAAGACATGTTCTTCGAGAGTTATTAATCCTTTTGTCTTTTGAATGGAATCTAGAATCAATTTTTCGTCCAAAGGCTTTGCAAAACGCATATTGACCACACGAGCATGGATCCCTTCTTCTTTTAAAAGCGCGTGGGCCTTACAAGCGGTCTCGACCATACTGCCGAGCGCAAGGAACGTCACGTCGTCTCCTTCAAAAAGGATCTCTCCTTCCCCGATCCCAAAAGACCTTTTAGGAAAATCATCGAAGATCTTCGGAAGGTTTGCGCGCGGATAACGGATCGCGAAAACAGCGGAAGAGTTCAAACCCAGTTCAAGCATTTTCTCTATTTCAAATTCATCTTTGGGAGCTCCGATCACAATATCGGGCACCGAACCTAAGAAAGCGATATCAAAAATACCCTGGTGCGTGGCCCCGTCCGCTCCGACTAGGCCTGCCCGATCGATCCCCAACACCACTCCTTGTTTTTGAAGCGCAACATCATGCATGATCGAATCATGAGAACGTTGCAAAAAAGTCGAATAGATCGCGCAAACGGGCTTAAGCCCTCCTTTGGCTAAGGCTCCCGCAAAAGAAACAGCATGCTGTTCCGCGATCCCTACATCGAAAAAACGGTCGGGAAATTCTTTTTGGAACTGCAGAAGTCCTGTCCCTGAAGGCATGGCCGCCGTAATCGCAACCACATGAGGATTCCTGCGCGCTTGCTTGGAAAGCGCATCGGCAAATGCCTGGGTAAATGAAATCTCGCTGGAAGCCGAAGATTGACGGAGCGACTCGATCTTCCCGCCGGTCTTTAGATCAAAAGGGGTAACTCCATGCCCTTTTTCTTCATCCTTTTCCGCAAATTCACAGCCTTTCCCTTTTTTTGTGATCACATGCAAAAGACAGCAAGTGTTTAGGGCTAAAACATCCCGAAGGGTTTTTACAAGTCCAACAACATCATGGCCGTCGACAGGACCAAAATAACGAAATCCAAGCTCCTCAAAAAGAATGCCCGGGACAAAAAGATGCTTCATCCCTTCCAGCGAGGCATAAGCGAATTTCTTAAGCCTAGGGAAACGTACGATTTGCTTTTCAACTTCACTCCGGATACGGTTATAAAGCGGATTGGTAAGCACCTTATTAAGATAGCGGCTCATCGCTCCGACATTCTTAGCGATCGACATCTCATTATCATTCAAAACGATCAGCATGTTCTTTTTTAAATGTCCGGCATTATTCAGAGCTTCATACGAAAGACCCGCCGTCATGGCCCCGTCTCCGACAACGGCAACTACTTTTTCATTCCCTTTTTTGAGGTCCCGGGCCACTGCCAGGCCGAGTGATTGGGAAATCGCCGTACCGGCATGGCCTACGGTAAAAGGATCATGAGGGCTTTCCAGAGGCGAAGGAAAACCGCTCAAGCCGTCAGGTTGGCGCAATGAAGACATTCGATCACGACGGCCTGTGATCATCTTATGGACATAAGCTTGATGCCCCACATCCCAGCAAATCTTATCTTTTGGAGATTGAAGCACATAATGAAGCGCAATACTTAGCTCCAGCACACCAAGACTCGCCCCTAAGTGCCCGCCCGTATTTGCCACAGATTCGATCAGAAACTGACGGTATTCCTGCGCCACCTCCTGGAGTTTCTCGAGAGGCACTTTTTTCAGATCTTCTGGATTATTGATCTTATCGATCCACTGCCACATAACTTATTTAAGGGATCCTTTCCAATAAAAAATCGGCTAATAAAACAAGGTTTTTCGCCTTTTTCCCTATTTCTTGAGCCTCATGTTTCGCACAATCGATCAAGACATAGGCCTTTTCGGAAGCTTCTGCTTTGGAGATCACCTTCAGATAGCCGTCCCGGTCCAGAATATCATCCACGACTTGAAATGCAAGTCCGATGAATTCTCCGTAACGGGTCATTGATTTCAACATATTATCGGATGCGCCGGCGGCAAGCGCACCAACCAAAGCACTGGCTTTGATCAATTGCCCGGTTTTATTGCAACTGATGAAATCCAAGGCCGCGAGATCAGGGCTTTTTTCCTGCGCCTCAAGGTCCGCAATCTGGCCCCCGATCATTCCTTCCGCACCGGATGCTTTTGAAACTTCCCGAAGGATCCCCACAGCTTTTTCCGGCGGTTGGATCTGGGCGATCAACTCAAAAGCTAAAGTTAAAAGCGCATCTCCCGTTAGAATCGCGATATCTTCTCCGAATTTTTTGTGACATGTGGGCTTCCCGCGACGGGTATCATCATTATCTAAAGCCGGAAGATCATCATGCACCAAGGAATAAGTATGGATCAATTCGATCGCAACGGCCGGAATCAAAACCTCCTTGAGATCTCCGCCACAAGCTTCACAGACCGCCATCGTTAACACGGGTCTGAAGCGCTTCCCCCCTGTAAAAACCGTATACCTCATGGCTTCACTAAGTCTGGAGGTTCTTAAAGCATCGCCGGCAAGGATCCCTTTCAATTTTTTTTCAACGAGGGTTAAATAAGATTTAAAGATTTTTTCGTATTTCAAGCGTCACCGCCCTCATCTTCAAAGGTTTTTTCATCTCGGGCAGGAACAGTTCGTTTCTTCTTTGTTTTAGACGGATTCTTGCCAAAGTCCTCAGCTTCAAAGGGTTGCTTCTTCAAAGCGCCGTTAAGGGTCCGGGTCAAGACCTCGATCTTTTGCTCAGCATCCGCAAGCCGCCCCTGACATGCCCGCACAAGCTGAACTCCTTCTTCATATTTTTTCAAAGCTTGATCAAGAGATAAATCTCCGCTTTCCAAAGCTTGAACGATCTTTTCCAGATTTTCTAATGCCGCTTCAAATTGAAATTTCTCAGCCATGAACTTTCCCCTCTTTTTGGATCTCTAAGACCTCTGAAATCACTTGCCCCTGATATAAGGCTGTAGTGATCTTCTCCCCTTTTTTGAGCTGTGCCGCAGTTTTTAGGATTTTTCCTTCATGGTTAAAAGTGATGGAATAACCGC
>CAYQTU010000054.1:0-10838 GCA_964420575.1 uncultured bacterium | reverse complement strand
CATCCCGAGTATGTTAATGATTATAAAATCGAAGCTTGGAAAATAGGAGCTGCTACATCCGCGGCTCCTATATATTTTCCTGCATTTTTTACTGCAACATCGGGATATGTTGATGGCGGCATATGGGCTAACAACCCCTCCATTGTCGGCATTGCCGAAGCTTACAAATTGAACTACAAGCCGGATCGGATCAAAATGCTTTCGCTTGGTACAGGTTCAATGAATCTGCATCGAAATAAGCTCTTGGCCAAGTTTTTTGGCCTCATCGGTTGGCGAACGTCGCTTATCGACCTAACCTTCGAAGCTCAATCGCAAGGAATCAGTAACGTAGCAAAATACTTATGTAATCATAATTACGAAAGAATTAATAGAGACCTCCCTTGCATGAATTCATTGCTTGGCAAGTTTGATTTAGATAACACAAATCGGACAAGCGAATTGGAAGGTTTTGCTGAATTTCTAGGGCGGAATACTTTCGAAAATATAAAAAACAAATTTTTTGATAAGGAAGTAGAACCGTTTATCCCGATCCCTGAGGAGAGGAAAAAATGAGACTCGATAGCCATTTTTTAAAATTGATCGAAAATATAAGCTTGGATGACACTCGGCGCAAGAGAGTTGAAAGCGCTTATGTTGCCATAAAAGAATTGCTGCAGAATGATGAGGAGATAAAAAAAAGATTCGTAAGAATCTTCCTCCAAGGTTCATACGTAATCGGCACATTAATTCGGCCAACATGGCGCAAAGAATACGACATCGATTTAGTGCTCGTATTAAATTTAAAAGATGCATCGGGTCGTTTGTTTGATCCGGCTAAAATAATGGAATGGGTCGCTAATAGAATCAAAAACAATGGGGCGTATAAAGATAAGGTTGAATCTAAAAACCGCTGCGTTCGAATTAACTATACTGGCGATTTTAGGCTAGATGTAACACCCGTCCATGCTGAAGGGACAACGCTTTTTGCGCCAAACAAAGACAGAAGCAAGGAGCAGTGGGGCCCTACAAATCCCGAAGGCTATATTTCTTGGTGCAATGCGATTAATGTGCACACCCGTAATAAATTTCAGTTAGTGACGAAAATGTTGAAGCATTGGCGCGATGTTACGTTTTCGAAAGAAACATCTCCTAAATCCATAATGTTCACCAAACTAATAGGCGATTTTATCTATGCTGAGAGTTCAAGTGTTGCAGAAAATCTTTCTTTCACAATGAAGCGCATGAACGCCTACTTCCAAATGCAAGGAACTGTTCCGAAGATTGATAACCCCGCTTTGTCGCAGGAAAACTTGGCAAGAGACTGGACGCAAGAAAACTACAATCTTTTTCGAGAAAAATATAAAAATGCAACCACTACGGCCGAACAAGCTTTAAATGATCCCAATGAAAAAACGAGCATAGATAAATGGCAACAGCTATTTAAAGATGCCTTCCCCTCAACGCTGAGTTCTCCTTCGGCGGCAATGCTTGGAGCGATACCTGCAACATTTCCAGACAGACCAGTTCGCCCAAATAAACCGGGGGGATTTGCATGACGACTGTGGGGAAATGGTGGGAAAAGCTCCCTCACAGATTTTTATTTGAAGTTCAGAAAGTAAATGAGGCTCAAAAAGAATCAGAAAATCTTCTTAAAAATCTTAAATGGATTGAGTTAGCATCTGGTCAACTCAGTATCCAGGGCGAAATCGTAATAGCAGATAAAGTTAAAACATTTGAATTGATATTTCCTTTTTTCTATCCCGCTGAATGTCCCACAATATATCCGCTTCCTAGAGGTGAAAAATGGAGTACCCATCAATTTGGCGGGTCAGGCGCATTATGCTTGGAATATGGCCCTGATAATTGGGAACCGCAATTTAGCGCAGCGGAGCTTATACGCAGCCTCATTAAACTGCTCATTTCTGAGAAATTTGTAGAAGAAAAGATAATTTCTCCTCAAGTTATCCCTTCACGGCATGAAGTAACTCTCGCCGATCAACTCCGCGGAAAATATTATAGATTTCTTTTGATAGATGATTTCCAAAAATTGATTTCCCGATTAGGCGGCATTTTCAAATGGAAAACCATTTTTATTTGGGCGAAAGAAAGTTGCACCATTATCCCGACTGAAATTCCTCTCGGATTAATTGCAGGGAGTGCAATTCCAAAAACTCTGCATTCTAAAGGGAGAGCTCATGAGGGCTTGGCCTTCAGACTAGGCGAAGATTGCGAAGTTGACCTGCTTCGATCAGTTAAAGATATAAAAGATTTAAATCTTGTTCTGGAAAAACTTTCGAATCTAGGGATTAAGATTGGAGAATCAGAAGGATTTAAAAAAGAACAGACAGAAGACTTTACTCCGTTACTCTTAATTTCAAAAAACAATAATTTCGCAGTGTTCTTATTGAGAAATACGCCAAAAGATGGACTTTGTTTAAAAGAGGTGGGAAGCATAAACGCAGATTTTGCAAGCATGCTTTCTCGCATTTCGAAGGAAGAATATGAAGTGCTAAAAAGTAAACGAGTGGGCATTATCGGCCTTGGTTCGGCAGGAAGCAAGATTGCTGTTTCTTTGGCTAGAACTGGGATCAATAAATTCGTACTGATCGATGATGATATTTTTTTACCTGAAAATATCGCAAGAAACGAATTGAACGCGCTAAGCGTTGGTGGATTCAAGGTCGAGCAAATCGAAGAAGCGATGGAGGCGGTTTCAGTTTCTTCTGAAATAAAGAAGCATAATTTAAAAATCGGCGAACAATGCAATACTGCTATTCACGAAAATGCATTAAAAGACCTGCGCGATTGTGATCTGATCATTGAGTGTACCGCAAACCCTTCCTCTTTTTTAATTTCTTCCATGATCAGCTCTCAAAGTCGTATCCCCCTTATCTGGTGTGAAATCTTTGGGGGAGGGCTAGGAGGAATAGTAGCTAGGAGTTCGCCTATCCAAGATCCATGTCCGCTTTGCGTTAGACGTATTTTGCTCAATCACTTGTCAAACTATCCTCCTGCGCCCGGTAAGCCGGATCAAAGCTATGGGCTTGAAATTGAAGGAAATAAGATAATTATAGCGTCTGATTCTGACGTTGCATTTGCATCATCGATCACATGCCAAGTTGCTATTGCTTGTCTTGCCAGCGATCCGTTACTTACATCAGAAGAATCTATTATCCTTTTTGGTTTAAAAAAAGAATGGATTTTTGATCATCCCTTCCATGTCATTAAACTAATGGCGAATAAAGAGCTATATTCTTGCAAGGATTGTTGGAAGGCTTTTCCAGAAGAAGCGGAATTAAGCGATTCTGACAAAAAAGCGTTCAATGATATTTTAATGTCGATTAAAA
Organism: uncultured bacterium; assembly: GCA_964420575.1. Classification (GTDB taxonomy): domain Bacteria; phylum Omnitrophota; class Omnitrophia; order Omnitrophales; family Aquincolibacteriaceae; genus CAYQTU01. Next base: position 7,512 of record CAYQTU010000054.1, on the reverse strand, counting down.
AAAATGATTAACATAATTCTTGATGATGGAATCAAAAAAAGATTAATTCGAAGTTGTGCAAAGGCTGATTCGAATGAGTGCGGTGGAATTTTATTCGGTCGGCATGTTGCCGAGAATATTTTTAAAATAGAAGAGATTACAGCCGATCCGCGAAAGGGCGGTGCCTTTGCAGTTTTTGTACGAGATTTAAAATGGAACTTGAGACGTTTGTCGATTTTCTTCAATAAACACAATAACAACTTCACGAAATTTAATTACTTAGGCGAATGGCATTCGCACCCACAGTTTCAGCTCATTCCAAGCTCGCGCGACCATCAAACGATGATCGACATCATCACCGATCCGTCAGTGGGGGCGAATTTTGTAATCCTTATGATTGTAAAAATCGAAAACAGTGATCTTAAAGCGAAATGCTGGGCATATTTCCCCAATCAAATACGCACAGAATGCCATATTGTTTTTGAAAACTAATAACACAAGCTAAAGAACAGGACGCGAAAGTAGCACGAAACGATGGATTTAAAAATGCCGTTTGGACTAAAAAACAATCAACTTGTTCACGTTTCAGCTGTAGAGTCTGGTTTGAAATGTGAATGTCGTTGCCCCGCTTGCGATCATCCTCTTGTAGCGAGAAAAGGCAAGATAAAGGTTCCTCATTTTTCCCATCATAAATCGCCACAATGTAAATACGCTTTTGAAACAGCGATACATCTGGCGGCAAAAAAAGTCATAGAAGAAGCGGGCTATATTATTTTGCCCAAATTAGAATGCGAGATAATTTATGGAAGAAAGAGACTGCTTTTTAAGGAGACCAAGGTTCGTTTTGATCAAATTTATCTGGAGAAAAGATTTCATGACATTGTTCCTGACATCATAATACAAAAGGACGGACATCAGCTTTGTATTGAAATATTTGTAACGCATGAGGTTGATAAAGAAAAAAGAAAGAAGATAGAAACGAACAAGTTGTCTGCCATAGAGATTGATTTGTCTAAAACCGATCGAGCTATAGACTTTGAATCGCTTAAAGCATCGGTTGTTGATTCTATTCATAATAAAAAGTGGTTATTCAATTCAATGCGTTATGATTTGCACAAAAAAATACTCAATCATTCAATAGCTAAGGAGCCTTATTCGGCTGGAAGTTTGCGGCTCGTTCTCGGTTGTCCCATTAAGGTTAGAATTCAAGAGGCTAAACCTCGTGAACGAGCGGTCTACTTTTGCGATTATCCTATTCCTGATAGTGTTAAAAATGAGATTGCGCTTGGGCGGGCGATCCACTTTGACGATTGCCCGCCTACTAGCTGCAAAGATAAGACGTATGCGGAAGTCGATGAATGCCGGGAATGTTTTTATTGTGTTAGACCAATAGACAATGATGGAATGGTTCACTGCATAGGCCACAAAAGCAAAGAAGAGCTTATCGAGCTTCTAAACATGCATAAATTAGATAGTCGTCCCTCAGAAGATAACAGCATTGCAAGAAGGACGGTCGTTAAATTGATTTTAGAATAATGGGAGTCTAATAACTTTGAGGGAAATCGCCTAACAAGTCATTGATTTGTTTTACCATGAATGAGGCTTACCAAGTCAGTAGAAAGTTTCGAAATTCGTCCACGAGGGGGAATCTGTCTGTACTCGAACCGAAAGTATTTTGAATCGCGTAATTTAGTCGGGAAGCGACATTTATCCTTACATACTGCCTGGTCAGGACTTCCTCGGCCACAGCAGCATTACCACCACGCAGATCTACACCCGCGTCACGAAAGAAAAACGCCGTCGTTGCGCTGAGCTTCTATATATCTAAATTATTCACCACGTCACGACGTTGCCGCGATGTCGCCTCGACTATCTTTGATTTTTGTAAGTCCTATAATTCAAAACTGGTTATGCTATAATTTCCAGCAATTGAATGCGGACACATACAGTTAGGTGCCAATGCCAACAATTTTAGAACACCTTCAAAAAGCTCGCGAAAGCCTGCTAGATTTAACTCTCCGAAATAGGCTGCTTAATTTTCTTCCCTCCAAGCGGTTTTCCATAGGCGTAGTTGATGAAAACCCCCGAGAGATTTTTGATATCCTGGTTCTCAAGGAAAAACCAATGGTTTTCCGCCCAGTTCCAGCAAGAGAAAAGACGCTACTAGCAGACTCTGAAAATCAAGACCTATTGAAAAGTGACACGGATATGTCCGAAGAAGAAGCAAAAGTTCTTTGGAAAGCGCCTATCCCTGAAAAAGAGGTTGGTGATCGGCATCTGGATAAATACCTTCAAACGTCTCTGGATGCAGAAAACCTTCAAAAGAAACTTTTTTTCATTAACCAGCAAGCACGCTCTGCTGTAGAGGAACAAGGCGTTACCATTTTGTACTTGGCCCTAGGTTTCTTGGAGTGGAAAGAAGCCGGGCAGGCGGAACAGTTTTGTCGGGCACCGCTGATCCTTATACCCGTAGAGCTTGAGCGTGCCAGCGTGAGCGTCTCGTATCATTTGAAATGGACGGGGGAGGACATATTTACCAATATTTCGCTAAAGGCAAAACTGGCTGATCAGGGGATTGACTTCCCTGATTTTGAAATGCCGGAAGAAAAGGAGGGCATAGATACGTACTTTTCGGCCGTAGCCGATGCGGTTTCGTCTTGCACCGGTTGGAATGTCACAGCAAATATATATCTCAGCTTTTTTAGTTTTACAAAATTTGTCATGTATAAAGATTTAGACGCAAGCTCTTGGCCCGCCGACAAATCACCTCTAGAACATCCGCTGATAAAAGCTCTCTTTGCTCCTGAGACCGTTGCGGTAGATACGCGACCTGTTTTTTGCGAGGACGAGATAGATGCCAAGCTTAAGGCTCATGATCTCTATCATGTCATGGATGCAGACCCCTCGCAGATCGCTGCCATTGAAGAATTGAAAATAGGCCGCAATCTTGTCGTGGAAGGTCCTCCCGGTACAGGTAAATCACAAACGATTGCTAATGCTATTGCGGAGCTTATCGCTGCAGGCAAGACGGTACTTTTTGTTAGTGAAAAAATGGCTGCCTTGGAAGTAGTCAAAGATCGGCTTGATAAGGTGGGTCTGGGTACGTTTTGTTTGGAGCTGCACAGCAGGAAATCGAATAAAAAGGAAGTTTTAGAAGAGATTGAGCGATCTCTGAAAAGAACCTTTCCTCGAGCGGGGAAATTTACGGATGAATTGGATGAGCTGGAAAAAATCAAAGCAGAATTGAACGACTTTGCACGTATTCTTCGCGAACCTTATGGGAAAATAGGCCTCTCACCTTTTTCGCTATATTGCCTTCGTGAAAAAGCAAACCAGTTATTTGACGCGAGTAATCGCGCAGCCCCAAGGTTTTCCATAGATCAACCGAACCATTTGAGCCATGAAGCTTTTATTGAATTAAAGGGATTGCTTAGAGAGTTGGCTACTGTAGCGCCTGTAGTAAGCCCGATTCACGAGCATCCTTGGCGTTTCAGTAAAGCAAAGGTGATTTTGCCCGCCGACGAGGAAGATATCCAACTACTCCTTGGAGAGGTAATACCTGCGTTAGAAAAACTAAAACACGAAGCTCAACTTCAAATCACTCTCCTGCGTTCGGCAGTACGGCCAAGTCTTGGGATGATGGCCCAGCTAGTTGAGGCTGGAAATTTTATTTCAAACGTGACTGCTCTAGATAAAGCCGCTATTAACGAGGCGTGGGAATCATCTCCTGAAACATGGCTGCGTCCTCTGAGCAAAATAGAGGAGTTTCAACAGTTGTATGGCTCTATAAAAAAGTCATTTGCTGTGGATGTGCTGGATGCGGATTTGGAAAAATCCAGATCGCAGTTACAGGTATATTCCAAGAAAATACTCCGGTTTCTCGACAAGAATTACCACATTTTGAACAAAGACATTACCCGTCTGTATGCGACAAAGGCACCGCGTTCTTTGCAACAAAGACTGACTGATTTGGCTAGCCTGGAGCGGTGTCAGTCAATACGACGCGAAATAAGGGCTTTGGAATCGTCAGGACTAAGCTTGTTTGGAAGCTATTGGAAAGCCGAGTTGAGTGAAGTTGATAAGTTGAAACAGGCTGTTGATGCAACGAACACCTTCCGTAAGTTGTTCAAGGCGAGTATTTTCACAGAAGAAACCCTGGCAGTTAACAATCGCGCTGAGGTTGCTGCTCAAACGAAGCAAATGAATGCGGCGCTCAGCCACTTTTTAGAAAAGATAAAATCTTTTTGCTCTAAGACCGTCGCGAATGATCAGGTTCTTCTAGCGGACAATCGGTTGCTCGATGAGCTTCTCGCTCAATTGTCGGGTCTCCGAAAAGAAATTCCAAGGCTGGCAAAATGGACCAGATATTATTCTGTCCGAGAGAAATGTTGTTTGCGCCCAGTTCTTCAAGCGGTAATAAATTTATTGGAATCGGGTGCTATTTCTGTAACAGACATGATCGCCGATTTAGAAGTTAATGTCGCGGATAGCTTTCTAAGGCAAGCCTTCAGTGAATTTCCTGCATTAGCAGCCTTTATTGGTGACTTGCATGAGAAGAAAATCTTTCGTTTCCAAGAACTAGATCAGGAAATGATAAAAATGAACCAGACGCGTTTGCAGGCGAAGCTTTTTCAGAATCGGCCACCTGTGATTAGTGGCGCGTCGCCAAGCTCGGAGGCAGGCATAATCTTAGGAGAGTTTAGCAAGAAACGAAGGCATATGCCGATTAGGAAATTACTGTTTCATGCCGGTCGATTGATTCAGAGGATAAAACCATGCTTCATGATGAGTCCGCTATCAATAGCGCAGTTCCTTGATCCGAGGTCGATTAATTTTGATGTAGTTGTTTTTGATGAAGCCAGCCAGGTAAAACCAGCAGATGCGCTTGGAGCCTTGTTAAGGGGTCAGCAAGCGGCAGTTATGGGCGATACTAAACAGCTTCCTCCGACAAGTTTCTTCGATCATATGGCAACTGCGGAAGATGCGGATTTTGAATCTGCGGATTCAAACGTTACTGATGTTGAAAGTATTCTGCACTTGTGTAAACGAAGTTTTCCCACCAAGATTTTAAAATGGCACTATCGCAGCAAACACGAAAGTCTCATCGCTGTATCTAATCAGGAATTTTATGACAATGAATTATTGATTTATCCCTCACCTTGTCATGATTTGCCAGATCTGGGGCTCAAATTTAACCTAGTGCTAGATTCGATATATGACCGGGGGAGGAGCTCCGTTAACCGCAAAGAAGCCCAAGCTGTTGTCGCGGCAGCTATGGAACATTACCGGAAATGGCCTAATAAAAGCCTGGGAATAGGGGCTTTTAATATCAAACAACAGCAGGCCATTTTAGAAGAAGTCGAGTTGCAATTAAAACTTAACCCTGAGATGGAAGAATCCTTTTCAAGTAAGCACAACGAGCATTTTTTTGTAAAGAATCTTGAAACGATACAAGGCGATGAACGCGACGTTATTTTTCTCAGCATTGGCTTCGGGTTTGATGAAACCCACCAGCTTTCAAGGAATTTTGGGCCGTTGAATCAAGATGGGGGTCAGCGAAGACTAAACGTTCTTATCTCTCGCGCAAGAGAACGCTGCGTTGTTTTCTCGAATTTTAAAGCAAACGATCTTCAACTAGATGCAGGTGCGCCCTTTGGTTTGCGGTCTTTAAAGAGATTTTTGGATTATGCGGAAAATAGAACGCTATTCACTTCAGACGCGGGAGGCGAGGATACGGACTCTCCTTTTGAAGACGCTGTTTATTCATTTTTGAGAAATAATGGTTATGAGGTTCGCAAACAGGTGGGGTGTGCAAGGTTTAGAATCGATTTGGCCGTAGTTGATCCTCGTAACCCAGGTAAGTATCTCGTTGCTGTTGAGTGTGATGGGGCTAAATACCATTCGTCCCCGGTTGCTCGCGATCGAGATCGTCTGAGAGAACAGATTTTGAAGAAACTCGGTTGGCAAATTCATCGAATTTGGTCTACGGATTGGTATCGTAACAGACGAGATACGGAAAATCGATTGCTTCAGGCTATAAAGCGTTTGAAGGAAAGTTCTGCTCCTCAAGAACGTTCGGAAGCTGAAAAGACGGCAGAAAATAATTCTCCAAGTTCTGCCGATGGAGATGGCCCTGCGGGTCAAGCTTCGTTTGAAAAAGACCTGCCAGAAAGCGTAGGAGTTCCTCTTTACGAAGCTTGTCAGTCTCTGCCGTTCAAAAATCGGGGTGATTTACACCTCCAACCCATAGATCAACTTGCTTTGAATGTTATTCATATTGTTAAAGAAGAAGGTCCGATCCATGTACACGAACTAATTCGCCGCATGAGATCTTTGTGGGGACTTGGGCGAACAGGGGATCGAATTGTAGACGTTGGCAAGCAGGCAATCCGAGCGGCGGTGAGGCAAGGACGGGTTGAGATGCGGGGAAAGTTTTTGTGGGCGCCGAATCGGTTGAAGGTAAAGGTTCGTAAAAGAACAGACGACCCAAAGCCGGACATTGAGCTCATTTGTGAAGAAGAAATTCAAGAAGCTGTCAGGTTGGTTTTAACAGCCCAATTTTCAACAGCTATGGAGGATTTAGCAGTAGCGGCATCACGATTGTTTGGATTTCAAGCGACCCGAGACGATACAAGCCGTCAAATCCAAAGCGTTATTAAAGCAATGATTAGTTCTGGAGAGCTAGAGCAGATGCCTACAGGCGCCATTCACTTTGCTAGACAAACTTAGTCGATGATGCTGCATTTAGAAGAAATATCCCACATCGCATACTCTGACGAATCGAATTACAATCGCGGACGATATCGCGCCATTGCCATGGTGAGTCTTGAATCATCAATTGTAAAAGAATGCCATGCTGATCTAGAGGGGCTACTTGCTGAGAGCAATGTTGACGAATTTAAGTGGCATAAGCTGAACGACGCTCAGATGCGTTTAGCTGGGGAGAAGCTCGTAGACTTCGCAGTAGCGATTATTCGTACCGGAAAAATGCGAGTCGATGTTTTGATATGGGATACGCTAGATATTCGGCATGCTGTGCAAGGCAGAGATGATTGCGCCAACCTGGAGCGCATGTATTACCACTTGTTTAAGCACGTCCTGACATCAAAATGGACGGATGATGCTTTTTGGGTGCTGCGGCCAGATCAGCATTCCGCTATTGATTGGACGACAGTTCAAAATTACCTGGATCTTAAAAAGTCCTCTTTGGAACATAGGCGGGATTTATTAGAGACAGCCATTCTTTTAAAGGAGCATTATAAGATCAAAATCATTCAAGAATGTGAGTCAATCGAGCGCCCTTTGGTGCAATTGTCGGATTTGTTTGCAGGAATGGGGCAACATTCCTGGAACGATTTTGGTTCATATCGGGTCTGGCAGGCATACAAGACTGAGCAATTATTTTTCGATGGAATGTTCAATGACGAGCGCTTATCAAATAAAAAAGAAGAACAATGGCATTTAATTAATTATCTTAAGAAACAGTGTGATTCTAATAAATGGGGGGTTAGTTTGAATTCATCTAAGGGGCTG
>CAYQTU010000053.1:0-10879 GCA_964420575.1 uncultured bacterium | reverse complement strand
TGCATGCCTAATCCACGCCGCCAGCGTTCGTTCTGAGCCAGGATCAAACTCTCCGTAAAGAGATTTTTGATCCAAATGCCTGCCATATGGCAGATTTTTAAAACGTACGATCGGCTCCGCACACAAAAAAATGACAAAGAACACCTCTCAAGACAAAACTTCCCTTAAAAAAGAAGCGTCAGAAAGGAACTACGAAAATTTTAAAAGAGAATAAAACAAGAAAAGCTAGAAATGTTTTAATCCACCCGTTCCCTTGGGGTGGCGAGTATTATATTGAAGGTGCGGGATGTGTCAAGCTTTAATAAAAAAATTTATTTATTTTTCGGATCCCTGATCCAGCAACAGCTTAGAGCAATAACTGTAGAGAAAGCTGGCCCCTATAAAAACAACCCCTAACCCGATAAAAGAAATGATTCTATAGATGGTAGAAAGAGTAGAAAAATCATGGAAAAATAGGCGGAGCAAGACCATAAAGAACATACCTAGCCCGCACCAGCGGTAGAGTCTATCTTTCAATGTAAAGCCAGCCACAATAAAACCAAAGGCACACCCGCCCCATATAATCGAGACCCAAGAGCTGATCCCCTCATCATAAAAATACCGCATCACAAGCAAAGCTCCTAAAATTGTTAAAAACTTATCGGTAACTGGAAAAACTTTAATCCCTCGCCTTAACCAATCCGACAACCATAAAAGGATACCAATGCTCAGCCCCACAGAGATAAGCCGCAAGCCGACCTTCGGTACAAAAAGCAATTTAGTAATCTCTAAACCACAATCCACTGAAGCAATCCTGAAAGAAGCAAAAATAAAATAAATCATTGCAACAAAACGCAGAGATTTCCGTTGCATCATCACGCCAAGAATCATAAGAGCGGCTCCTTCAAAAACCCATATCACGGAAGCTGAGGCGCGGAATCCTCCGATTAAAAATCCACACCCTAAAGCAAAAGCCGTTCCGATTAAGAAGCTATTCTCTGTGATTCGTTTTTCTTGTTCGGGAAGCGCATGGCTTTTCCAATAAATCCAGAACACGATCCCAAAAGCCACGGCAGCCGTCATAAAAATCACGAAGGAAAGACGGACAGGCATCAAAAAAGTAAATAGGACCTTCGTTTCTAAATAATCAAAACAAATCAGCCGCAGGATCACCATACTCCCGAGGACCCAAGACATGCGTGACAAAATTTTACGGCTATGCCAAACGCCTAACCAGGAAAGGATCACCATGCCTGCGATCCATCCATAAGTAATCCACGGGCCATCAAAATACATCGGCACCGTTAAAACAAAAAGCATAACCGAGAATGCAAGGTATAGATCGCTCAATAAACCTTTTTTAGAACGTTGCTCGGCCCATGAAAGCCCGAGGAAAACAAAACCCATCACGAGCGGAAAAAGATACTTCAGAGCCGGGTGATAAATGTGAAGGTGATGAATATAGCTTGTTACAAAAATAAAGCTGTTTGAAAGTAAAAGCCAAAAAGCCAGATTTTCATTGTTTTGTTTTTCATTTTTAAAGAAACCGATCGCTGTAAATAAAATCCAGTAAAGAATCAAAAAAGCTTGATGAAGGAGAGATTTTTCTGAGGTCATTAACGGATAAACACGCCAATTTTCACCGGCCCAAGGAAGGATCAGAATATCCCATAAGCCTTGCTGCTCAGGTGAAGGCCCGCTCGAAAGCGCCGGAGTCAGCCAAAAATAATGCGTCAGGTAAACCGCAGCAAGCCCCAAGAGCGCAAGCCACGTCCAGCCCATTTTCCTTGTCACAATGACCGTTGAAACGCCAAGCAAAAAGGACGCCGCAAGCGTATAAAAAGAAACTTCCACCATAACCAGCGCAATAAAGCCGAGAAAATAAGAAAAAAATACAAGCGCTTGGGATTTAAATTTAAGGGATTGAGTGATAGACCCCAGAATCACTAACAAGAGACAGAAGAATCCCGCTAGCGGATTCGTGATCACTCGGGTGACTGGGATTTGATACGCCGCATAGACCGTAAAATAAAGAATGGCCCATCCTCCCCCGATCATGGCCATAGCCCATCGTTTATAATTTTCATTCCTGGTTAAATAATTCCCGCTGCCGGTCAAAGAACTGCCGATAATCAATCCGACAAGGATTTTCCCCCATGGGCCGATGAATTGGAATGAATAGCTGATAAAAAGAACGATCCCGAGGACGAGAGTAAAAATACCGATTCGTGAAAGCCAATATTTCCCGATATTGCTTTCAGCGGTTCCTTGTGAAGAGGATCCTTTTGCCGCAAGTTCCTGAATGGCCGGAATGGGTTTTGAATCATATTCGGTTTTTTGATCCTTTAGTTTTTGATAAACAGGCGATTCCTGCAAAGATGACGCGGACCGTTCTACGCCTTTTATTTCTTCAAGGCGCTTAAGCCTGGATGAAAGATCGTTCATTTCTTTCCGAATCCCGCCAAGCTCTGCTTCATAAGTCATCCCTAACGTTACAAAAATATCTTCCTTGCTTTCTTCAAGATGGATCTCAAATCCAGCCCCAACTAACTGATCAAGAAGTTGAACCGCTGAAGAGCGACTTATTTGATTAAAATAAATAATGGAATTTTTAGAAAGGAATTCTCGAGTTTTTGCTTCGTCAGACCCTGTTTTTTTTGCAAGGATCGATATAAGCTCTGCATAAAACCAATACCGCTGCACCCCTTTTAAAATGAGCCTCATGATTTTACCTCAAAATAGGTAAAGAGAGTCCGGCCTTGACGCTCAATCTCAAGATAAACTCTTTCTCCGGGTTTTATTGTTTCAGCTTCTTCCACTAACTGTTTGGCGGAACGGATCTGCTTTTTTTGAAACTGACGAATAAGGTCACCGACCCTGACCCCCGCCTTTTGAAGCGCCGACCCCAAGGAGATTTCCGAGACCATCACTTGCTCCGGATCGCCTGCATTTGTTGATTTGCAATTTTTGGGGAAAAAACCAAAACGTTTTTGAAAAGTTTCGGTCTGAATATCCTGATCCTTTCCAGCTTTCATTTCTGGGATTAGGGTTTTAATACGGTTGACTGGAATGGCAAATCCGATCCCCTGGGCCCTCCATTCTCTGGCATGAATAAGGCCGATCATTTCCCCCTTCATATCAATAAGAGGTCCACCGCTATTTCCGGGATTAACGGAAGTATCCGTTTGGATAAGATCTTCGAATAAAATCTCATTGCCGATTTTAAACTCCCGGTGAATAGCGCTCACAATCCCTTTAGTCACGGTTTTTCTGTATCCAAAAGGATTCCCTATAGCAAAAACATCCTGGCCCACCTGAATTTCATCGGAATTCCCCATAGGGATCGTTTCAAAAGATAATTTAACTTTATCCGCTAAAGGGGTAATCAAAGAATCCGCAACGCTGTAAGAAAGGTACTTTAATTGCTGCTGTTGATCGTTCACTATTTGCAGCAGAGCAAGATCTTCTTTCTGATTTTTGCCGAGGATTCTTGCAAAAAAGGGCTTTTGATCATGCAAAATAATCTGAATATTTTCCGCATCCGAAACCACATGAGCATTAGTTAAAACAAGGCCTTCGGCGCCGATCACGACCCCTGCCCCCTCACTGCGGCAAATGATCTGCTCCCTATGAGTTTGTCCTGTTTCAAAAAAGTCCTTAAAAAATCGGCTGGTAAAATCATCGAAAGCGCGCGATCGGGATTGATATCGACGGTCTGTTTTAACATCCACAACGGTCGCTTGAACTTTTTTAATCGTCTCAGGGAGGGCGGGTGTTTGAGAATAAACAGGAAAGTTTGTGAAGAGAATAAAAAAAGCGGCCAGAAGAGCTGAGAGAAGCTTATTTTTTACCATAAAGGTTACAAAATCATAGCACCAAGATGAGTAAATCTCTACGGATGTTTTGAGTTTATTCTACCGTAACCGACTTAGCCAAGTTCCTGGGTTGATCAACGTCTCGGCCGTTCAAAACAGCGATCTTATAAGCCAAGAATTGGAGCGGGATCACCGTCAGCATGGGCGAAAAGATCTCCGGGGTTTTCGGGATCGTAAAAAAATCATCCGCCATACCTTCGAGCTCTTTACAGCCTTCCGTCCCGATCGCGATCACGATACCGTCACGGGCTAAGATCTCTTGGATGTTTGAGATCATCTTTTCATACGTGGAGGAACTCGGAGCAATGCAAATCACGGGCTGTTCATGGTCGATCAAGGCGATCGGGCCATGCTTCATTTCGCCCGCGGCATAACCATGCGCATGCGCATAAGAGATCTCTTTGAGCTTCAAAGCGCCTTCTAATGCGGTCGGGAAATTGCATCCCCGCCCCAAATAAAGAAAGTTACGCCGCGTGTAATGTTTTTGGGCACAGCTTTCATATTTTTTGCTTTGTTTCAAAATTTTAGCGCAGTGGTCCGGCATTTTTTTGAATTCACGGATCAGACTCTTAAACATTTTTGTAGAGATCTTTCGCCGTAAGCGCCCCATAAAAAGACCCAGCAACGTCAAAGTTGCAAGCTGGGCAATATAAGCTTTCGTAGAAGCTACCCCGATCTCCGGACCGGCATGAGTATAGATCACAGCATCCGCTTCGCGCGCGATCGTGCTGCCGACCACATTGACAATAGCCAACGTCATCGCTCCCTTAGCTTTAGCCTCACGTAAAGCCGCCAGCGTATCCGCGGTCTCTCCGGATTGCGTAATAAGGACTACGAGGTCTTTTTTCCCGACAATAGGGTCTGAATAACGGAATTCGCTAGAAACCCTGACGCGGCAAGGGATACGGGCCACATGTTCCAAAATGCTGCTCCCTACCAATCCCGCATGATACGCTGTTCCGCAGCTGACCATAAAAACTTGTCTGGCTTTTTTAAGCTTCCATCCGAAACGTTTCGGGACAGTATCAAAATAGATCTCCCCCGCTTTATCCAGACGCTTTGTCAAAATACTTTTTAATACTTCCGGTTGTTCATGCATTTCTTTGAGCATGAAGTGCGGGAAACCTTGTTTTTGCGCTTGAGAAATATTCCAGTGGATCGTTACAGGGTTTCGTTTAACCCAGGATTTTGTTTTAAGCGAGTAAATGGAGACTTCTTTTGAAGTAATGACCGCCAGATCATCATCCTCTAAATAAATCACTTGCCGCGTATAAGGCAGAAGAGCCGTGACATCGCTCGCCACAAAGTTCTCTCCTTGGCCAAGGCCGACCACAAGAGGGTTGGACCGCTTAAAGGCCACAAGGGTATCAGGGTCATCTTTAGCAAAGGTCACAAAAGCAAAAAAACCTTTTAATCTCAGGACCGCCTGGGTAACCGCATCTGAAAGTTTTTTGGTCTTTTTATAATTCAGACCTATGAGCTGGGCGGCCACTTCGGTGTCAGTTTGAGAAACAAAACGGACCCTCTTTTGGATCAATTCTGCTTTAAGAGACGCATAATTTTCAATGATCCCGTTATGAACCAAGGCGATCTTCCCGGAAGCGTCTGTGTGAGGATGGGCATTGGCGCGGGAAGGTTCACCGTGGGTCGCCCAGCGGGTATGCCCGATCCCAATGTGCGAATCAATATTAAAATCGCCGATCTTTTCTTTTAGGATAGCTAATTTACCCTTTTCCTTAAGGAGAAAAAGGCTGTTTTTTTGAGGGTTGATACAGGCAACGCCAGCTGAGTCATAACCCCGGTACTCTAACTGTTCGAGTCCCTGCATCAGCACAGGAATCGCATTCCGATACCCGATATAACCAATAATCCCACACATCATTTTTCTCCGTTCCTTTAAATCAAGACTTGGTATTATACATACGGAATAACGTTTTGACAGATGATTTCCTTTTCACTAAGATAAGCCCGGTGAGGAAATAAAGTCATGATCCCAAATCGAAGAAAACATTTTTTTATCAATAAGCCTCTTCAGATCCGTTACATGTTGTTTGTAACCGTCCCTCTTCTTTTGATCTGCGCGATCGCTATTCTAGGGTTCTACATGGGGATCTGGGGTCAGGTGCTCGAAGCTTTCTCGGATGATCAGATCCGGAACGATCTTCTGACCGCTTCGCGGATGATCGAATACGAACAAGCCCGGCGCCCGGAAGCCGGATCGGCTCCCTTCTCTTCGCTTTCTTTTTTCAAAGAGACCGAAAAGCTTAGTTTGCGTCAACGCGAGGTTTTTAAAGAGATCCTTGAAAAAACGAACCGCAGCCTTTTACCGAAATTCCTTTTGATCCTTGTGCTGATCGCCTGGGGAACGATCTATATTTCCCACAAAATCGCTGGACCGCTTTTTCATTTCGGCAAGGTCTTCAAGGAAATGGCCCAGGGCAATTACAGAATCCGCGTGCACTTAAGAAAATCGGATGAAGCTCAATCGGTTGCTGAAGAATTCAACAAAGCCTTGCAGAATACCGATCACCTGCTCGGTGAAATCAAGAACGCGGCTAAAGAAGAAGAGCCTGCAAAAGCGATCGCCCAGATCAAAGACAAACTTTCCCATATTCAGACCAGTGTTGAACATTAAACGTCTTCCAGGATTCCGGCTCTTTGTTATTGTAAGCGCTTTTTTTCTTTGCTTTGTTCCTGCAGCTTCTGCCTTTGAACCGTCAGCTCAAGATCTTGAGCTTTTAACAAAGATCGAAAAAGACAGCTTGCAGTATTTTGTCCGGATGTCCGACAAAAACACCGGCCTCACAAAGGATTCTTCCAGGCCGGGGTCTCCTACTTCGATTGCAGCAACGGGTTTCGCGCTTGCGGCTTATGCGATCGGGGCCTCCCGAGGTTGGCTCCCCGAAGATTACGTTAAAACCCGGATCATTACCACCCTTCGTTTTCTTAAAACAAAAGCAGCCCATCAAGAAGGGTTTTTTTATCATTTTCTCGATGCAAGGACCGGGAACCGCGTTTGGGGCTCAGAGGCTTCTTCCATTGATACGGCTCTAGTGCTCGCAGGGGCTCTCTTGGCCGCTCAATATTATCCAGGAACAGAGATTGAATCCCTGGCGAACGAACTTTATCGTCGGGTCAATTGGGGATGGATGATGAACGGTTCTGATTTTGTTTGTATGGGATGGACACCCGAATCAGGTTTCCTTCCTTATTATTGGGATTCTTATAATGAACTCATGATCCTTCAAGCGCTTGCGATCGGCTCTCCTAGTTACCCCATCCCTCCAAAAGCATGGGAAGCTTGGCTCAGGCCGGAAGGGGTTTATAACACACATCGCGTGGTTTATTCTTCCACTGGTTCTCTTTTTACCTATCAATTCGCGCAAGCTTATATCGACTTCAGAACTTTGGACGACCAAGGAAATAATTATTTTGAAAACTCTAAAGAGGCCACTTTGGCCAACCGGGAATATTCTTTAAGTTTCAGCGAAAAATACAAGGGCTATTCGGATGCTTCTTGGGGGCTTTCGGCTTCGGTTGGTCCCGGAGGGTATCGGGCTTACGGCGGAAAGCCGGGTGGCGGGATTCACGACGGCACTATCGCGCCTTATGCGGCATTATCTTCTATCGTTTTCACTCCTGAAGAATCGATCAAAGCCGCAAAATTCTTTTACGAAAATCATGCGGATAATCTTTACGGGAATTTTGGATTTAAAGATGCTTTCAATCTGGATAAAAAATGGTGGGCAACCGAATATCTCGGCATTGACCAGGGCATCACCGTCCTTATGCTTGAGAATTATCTCAACGGTGAGGTCGTTTGGAAAAAATTTATGTCGCTTCCTTCAATCCAAAAATGGGTAGAGCTTACGGGTCTCAAAAAAAATAAAAACGTTACTAATTGATCTCTTTCCTTAATAAACGCAGCGCAAGCTGCATCGCTGCCTCTTCGATCATTTCTTTTGTCAGATAAGTGCCTTTTTTAATCTCTTCTTTGATCTCGCGGACACGGCCCAGGTTTGGCTCTGATTCTGTAGGGATTAAACGAAGGTATTTACGAACCTCGTCACGCTGTTTCTGGGACTCATCCGGTTCGCTAGTTACGGGCTGAATACGAATTTTTCTTCGGCTTTTTTCTATCACGCTGCTCATTGATCCTGCCTTTAGGCCACTTGCAGCTTTCCCGAAAGCCAACCATATAGACCTCGACTCTGCTGTGGCTTTATGTGTATCGGCGCAGCATGATAAAAACTTAATTATAATGCTTAAAAAAGATTAAACTCTTTTTTGCTCTTTTTCTTAAGCCTCAAGCGTGATCTGCCCTGCCCGTTTCATCAGATGAGCACGCATCCGTGTAACTACCTTTGTATGGATCTGGCAAACCCGCGATTCTGAAACATCCAGGATCTCCCCGATCTCACGAAGGGTCAGATTTTCATAATAATACAGAACAATAACCAATTTTTCTTTCTCCGGCAATTGGTCAATCGCATCCGCAAGAAGCTCTTTGACCTCCGTTTGATGAACATAGTTGAACTGGTTCGTGATTAATGAGTCTTCGATGGTTTGAAGCCGAGAAATCGGTTTATTGCCATCGTCATTCTGCCAAACCTCATCAAGCGACAGGAAGGTGGTTGAATTCAGGTCGCTGTAGATCGAATTCAGATCGGTCGTTGAGATCTTAAGCGCCCTAGCGACCTCCTCATCCGTAGCAATGCGTCCGTTCTTTTCTTCGATTTCTTTACATTTTCTATCGATCTCCCTGGCCCGTTTCCTTAAAAGCCTTGGAGCCCAGTCTAATTTCCGAAGTTCATCCATAATCGATCCCCGGATACGGGAAACCGCATAAGTCTCAAATTTATTCCCTTGGGACACGTCGTATTTGTTGATGGCATCGAAAAGCCCGAGGATGCCATAGCTCACAAGGTCATTGAATTCCACGTTCGGAGGCAATCCGATCGCCACGCGCCCTGCGACATATTTTACAAGGTAAAGATATTTTTTAATGATCTCTTCTCGCAGCGAAAGGCTTTTGGTTCTTTTGAATTTTTTCCACATCTTGATCTCGTCTTCATGCATGGCGGGGAGTCTCCTTTTTAAGGAAAGAACAGGAAAAGGACATCATTTTTTCTTCTCCTCTTCTTCCAGGATTTTTTTAATCTGGGTTAAGGTATAATTCTTGGACTGCAATATTTTGATTTGCTCAAGACGGTCAAAAACACTTTCGTCATAAAGCCGATGGCCGGAAATCGTTCGGCGGGCCTCATGGATTAATCCCGCAACGGTATAGTTGTGAAGGGTCTGTCTGGAGAGACTGGTGTATTGCATGACTTCACCGATCTTATAGAGCTTTTCCCTTTTCATAGCGGCATACCTTCTTTGGGTTCTTGTTCTACAACGGTTTGATAAAGCTTGAGAGCTTTAGGATCATCCGGTTCGAGAAGAAGGATCTTTTCTAAAGTGAATTTAGCCTGGCCTACCCTTCCCTCTTGAAACAAGGCTTCCGCGTCAAGACGGTACTTGGTCAAACGGTCAGCGATCTCTTCTTCATACATCTTATGAATAAAAAGGGTTTCTGATTTTCCTTCCTTAAGCGCTTGCCGTTTGATTTCATCGATCAGGTCCGAAGCGCTTGGGTTGTCCGCATCGTAAAGAAAAACTTTTTCAGCAGCAAAAAGCGCGAGGTCGTATTGTTTCGAAGAAAAAAGACTGCGGCTTCGTTCAAGCCATGTTTTGATTTCGTCTTGACGCTCATCGTTATCCATTTCTTCCACCGCCTTGGGGATCAAAAATTCCTTTTGGCGTTCAATCTCTTTATCCAGAATTTTCCCCATCATATTTTGAGCTTCAAGGTCGGCAGGATTTTTTTCTAGAACTTTTTGAACGCATTGGCGGGCGCTGTAATATTCACGGGCCTCATAAAGCCGGTTTGCTTTTTGGAGTGCTTGCTCTGGATTCCCAGGGCCCGAAAAAGAATTTCGGTTTGTCGCGCATCCCATTAACATTACTGTAAGTGTCATGATTAAGTATCGTCTCATGTTTTACAAAATGTAAAATACATTTTATATTTTACAATCTATAACATTTAAACTCTAAGTCAACATTATTTTTAAAATTTTTTAATGTTCCACAACTAATAGTGTCTATTCTCGCTATAAATTACTATATATAGTCAAAGTATGCCTATTCTTTTTAAGGAAGTTTCTTTTTTTGACGATAATTTCAAAGCAAAAGGATGAAGTCCCCTTGCAGCTTAAGTTGGAGGAAATGAAAATGACTCTTTATGAGCAACTGATCAACTTAAAATATCGTGAGGGTCTTTCAACTTACGAACTGGTCCGCAGGTTCCCCAAGCAAATCCACCGCGTCAGCGAGGTAGCGCTTTTGGACATTCCTGAAGAAACCTTAAAAAAGGTGATTCGTGAAAAAAATATCTTCAAGCGCTTAGTTTCTTTAAAAAAACAGTTCCTGGTGGGCGTGAGCTGATTTATTCAATTTTGGGGGATGATTTTAAAACGAAGGAATGGGCGAAAAGATCCTGAACGGAATTTCTATTTTGAACTAAAAACGCCCATTTTGCGGAATTTTTGATACCGTAAGTCCGGCAATTCTTTCCGGGGAATTTTTTTCAAGTCTTCTAACGCTTCATCGATCATTTTTTTGACATTCAATGCGGTCTTTTCGAAATCGCGATGAGCTCCCCCTAAAGGTTCGGGGATGATCCCATCGATCACTCCGAGTTCAAGAAGGTCCTGCGCCGTAAGTTTAAGGGCTGTTGCTGCATCCGGGGCGCGCGAAGGTTCTTTCCATAAGATCGCCGCACAACCTTCCGGAGAAATCACAGAATAATAAGCATTTTCCATCACAAGGATCTTATCGCCCACCCCAATCCCAAGAGCTCCTCCGCTGCCGCCTTCCCCGATCACTACGACAATAATAGGCACTTTAAGCTCTCCCATTTCTCGGAGGTTATAGGCAATAGCTTCAGCTTGACCTCTTTCCTCAGCGCCAATCCCGGGATAAGC
>CAYQTU010000052.1:0-10936 GCA_964420575.1 uncultured bacterium | reverse complement strand
AAACGCGGCGTAAAGCATTCCCGATCGTGGTCCCGTATCCGCGTTCGAACGGTTCCGCGATGAATTTTCCGTAAGTCGGCTTCAAGGTGCCCTGATCCGCTTCCAGACGTTTCGGCATTTCAAATGTTTTCCAACGAATTCCCATGTTTTTTCCTCCTTATTCGGAAAAAGAAAATAACGACTTTAAGATTTTATTTTGAATACAATTCGACGATCATCGACTCTTCGACCGGTATGCCGGCATCCGCTTTTGTCGGTAACCTCAAAACTTCCCCTACCGCGGTTTCACGGTTCAGGGCCAGCCATTCCGGGGCGGAAAGGTCTTTCCACTTTTCTAAAGTAGCCTGGACCCTTTTAATATTAGATTCCTTTTGTTTGATCCCGATCTTGTCTCCTGCTTTAACAAGATAAGAAGGGATGTTCACTTTTTGACCGTTAACCGTAATCAATCCATGCCCGACCATTTGCCTGGCCTCACGCCGGCTTGAAGCAAAGAACAAACGAAAAGCCACATTGTCCAAACGCCGTTCCAAAAGCTGGATCAACATTTCACCGGTAACGCCTTTCATACGGACAGCGCGCTGAAAGAAAACGCGGAATTGTCTTTCAAGAAGGCCGTAGATCCTTTTCAGTTTCTGTTTTTCGCGCATTTGTACGCCATAATCCGAAAGCTTAAGACGCGTCATCCCGTGTTGCCCGGGCGGTTTACTTAAACGCCGGTCATATTTTTCATCGGTCAAACGGCGGCCTTTAAGCCCTAAATTCACTCCCTCGCGACGGTGTAACCGGATTACTGGACCTCTATATCTGCCCATAAATTAAACTCTCCTCTTCTTGGGTGGCCGGCATCCATTGTGCGGGATAGGCGTCACATCATGGATCGCGCTGATCTGAAGGCCTGCAGCCTGTAAAGCGCGGATGGCCGATTCCCGGCCAGCCCCAGGACCTTTGATGAAGACTTCAACTTCTTTCATTCCGTATTCCATGGCTTTTTTAGCAGCTTTTTCCGAAGCAATTTGGGCCGCAAAAGGTGTCGATTTTTTAGAGCCTTTGAACCCTGCAGACCCCGACGACTCCCAGCAAAGCGTATTCCCGGTACCATCCGTGATCGTAATGATCGTGTTGTTAAAGCTCGCTGCGATATGCGCCACACCGCGAGTAATATGTTTTATTTTTTTCTTTTTTGCCATATCAGTCCCTTATCTTTTCCGGATTATTTCGGCGCCGGGGCTTTCTTATTGAGCCCGCCGACCGTTTTTCTCTTCCCTTTCCGGGTACGCGCATTGGTATGCGTCCGTTGACCGCGCACCGGAAGACTTTTCAAATGCCTCTGACCCCGATAGCAACGAATATCCATCAACCGTTTGATATTCTGCTGGACTTCACGGCGGAGGTCTCCTTCCACTTTCGTGGTCCTTTGGATCACGCTCGTGATGGCGGAAGCTTCCGCTTCCGTCAGGTCTTTGGCCCTTTTGTTGATATCTACTTTTGCTTCCGAAAGGATCTTTTTTGACAGCGTGCCGCCGATCCCATAAACATAGGTCAGCGCCACTTCCATCCTTTTTTCCCTTGGAATATCGACTCCGAAAATACGCGGCATATGATCAAGCCCTTTCCTGTTAAATTAACCCTGTCTTTGTTTGTGCTTAGGGTTCGTGCAGATCACGTAAATGTAGCCTTTGCGACGCACGATCTTGCAATTTTCACAAATCCTTCGAACTGAACTTCTGACTTTCATTTTGTCACCTCAAAATTATTTCACACGAAAAATGATCCTTCCCCGATTCAGGTCATAAGGCGAAAGTTCAACTTTCACCCGGTCCCCGGGAAGGATGCGGATATAATTCATTCTCATTTTGCCCGAAATGTGCGCCAAGACCTTATGCCCATTGTCCAATTCCACTCGGAACATAGCATTCGGCAAAGGCTCGATGACCGTTCCTTCAACTTCTATGGCGTCTTCTTTCGGCATAGCGGTTAAATGCTCCTGCGTTTCTAAAATGCACCCGCGGTTAAATTAATGAATCCTTTTTCTAAAAAGACGATCGTATCTTCATAATGGCTTGCATATTTACGGTCCCGCGTTACCACCGTCCAGCCATTTGATAAAGTCTCAACAGCATAATCCCCTTCGGTCACCATCGGCTCAATCGCAAGGGCAAGTCCGGGCTCGATCTTGATCCCGCGGCCCGCTTTGCCGTAATTGGGCACCTGCGGATCCTCATGAAGCGCTCGGCCGATCCCATGCCCTGCATATTCACGAACAACCTGAAATCCCTGAGCCTCCACATACCGCTGAATAGCTTCGGAAAGATCTCCGATCCGGCAGTCGGTTCGGTAAGCTTTTAAAGCTTCCTTTAAAGCTTCTTGCGCGGCTTGAATGAGCTTGGTTTTCTGGGGCTCAATCTTTCCGACCCCCCAGGTCCTCGCTGCATCCGCAAAAAAACCTTTCCATTTCACTCCGACGTCAAAACTAATGATATCGCCTGTCCGGAGTCTCCGGTCATCCGGGATCCCGTGGACGACCTCTTCATTGATCGAAATACAAGCTGTTTTAGGAAAATCCCGGTAACCTTTAAAAGCCGGTTCCCCGCCGTGCTCTAAAATCACTTTTTCAGCGACCGCATCCAACTCTTCGGTGGTCACCCCTTCCGCCACAGCTGGTTTGACAGCCTGAAAAACTTTCTGGATAATCTTGCCTGCCTCGCCGATAAGCTGGATTTCGCGTTTCGATTTCAACTCGATCATGCAGGTCAGCTTAATTTATCAAAGAGCTTTTCTAAATCTTTTTGGACCGACGGGGCGCTCCCATCAGCCGCAATATCATAAAGTTTTTTCTTATTCCGAAAAAAATCTACCAGAGGTTTTGTGGACTCATGATAGACCTTGAGTCTACGGCGAACGGTCTCCGGCTCATCGTCTTTACGCAGCACTAACGGTTGACCATGACAATCACAAACGCCTTCCTTTTTAGGCGGCATATTGCGAACGTGATAGATCGTTCCCGAAATGGCACAAAGCCGGCGTCCTGAAAGGCGGTCCACAAGGACCTCTTCAGAAGCCACAAAGTTCACTACAGCGGTCAGAGACATTTTTTCTTTCACGAGAAATTTTTCAAGCGCTTCGGCTTGGCCGATCGTTCTCGGATAACCGTCTAAAATAAACCCCTTTGCATTCTTCAAAGAGCAAATCTCATTGAACATCATATCGTTCACAAGATCATCAGAAACCAGTTCCCCGCGTTCGATCACGTCTTTCGCCGCTTTTCCAAGCGGGGTTCCTTCTTTAATATTCCGTCTTAAAATATCCCCTGCCGCAAGCTGGGTGAGCCCCCATTTTTCGCTAAGAAGTTTCGCGTGCGTTCCTTTCCCAGCCCCTGGAGGTCCCAAAAAGATCAGGTTCATCTTACCGCCGCCCTTTCAATTTCCCTTTCTTGATAAAACCATCATAGTGGCGCATCACCAACTGCGATTCCACGGCCTTCATCACATCAAGCACCACTCCGACAATGATCAAAAGTCCAGTGCCGCCGAAGAAACTGGCGATCAAGAACGGGATATTCAATGCCCAAGGCGAAGCCAGCAAGCTCGGGAAAAGAGCGATCAACCCCAAAATAATCGCGCCCGCCGCAGCAATGTGGGTCATCAGATAATCGAGATGCTCTGCGGTATTCTTCCCCGGACGGTATCCCGGGATAAAACCGCCGTATTTTTGCAAATTGTCGCTGACCTCGATCGGGTTAAATGTGATCGCGGTGTAAAAGAACGTGAAAAAAATGATCAACAAAAAATAAAGGACCGAATAACTCCAAGTCCCATAGCTCAAAAAATGTGCTGCAGCTGTCAAAGCTCCTGCTTTCGGAAAAAATCCGGCGATCGTTGCCGGGAACAAAATCACCGATTGAGCAAAAATGATCGGGATCACACCGGCTTGGTTGACCTTAAGCGGCAAATAAGTGCTCTGTCCGCCATACATCCGGTGCCCGCGGATCTGCCGTGCATACTGTACGGGAATTTTTCTCTGTCCTTGAATAATCAAGATCAAAAAAATGACGGCGCCAACAAATAAAGCCACCATAATCCCGAATTTCCACCATGGTAACTGTTGCCTCGCCAGGTCCATCGGAGAAAGCAGAACCCAAGTCTGGCGCAAAGCTTCCGGCAAGGATTCAATGATCCCGGCCGTGATAATAATCGACATTCCGTTCCCGATCCCGTAATTATCGATTTGTTCACCAAGCCACATGATAAAAGCTGTCCCTGTGGTCATGGTTAACATGCACATTAAACGGAAGCCCCAACCCGGCTCCGGAACGATCACCGCGCCCTGAAAGCTGTGCGGGTTCTCAAGCCAAAGCGAAATAAAGAACGTCTGAATAATGCTTAAAATGATCGTGCCGTAACGCGTATATTGAATGATCTTTTTGCGGCCTTCTTCGCCTTCTTTGGATAATTTTTCCAAATAGGGGATCACAACCGTTAAAAGTTGCAAAATAATGGACGCCGAAATATACGGCATGATCCCAAGCGCAAAAATCGTTGCCTTTTGCAACGCGCCGCCCGTGAACATCCCCATAAAACCGAGAAGCGTTCCACCACCCATTTTAGTCTGGAAAAAATGGGCTAAAGCCGTTCCGTCGATCCCCGGGGTCGGCACATAAGTCCCGATACGGTAAACCGCAATGATCAATAAAGTAAAAAGAACTTTTTTCCTTAAATCGGGTACTTTTAAGATATTGCCAAAGGCTTGCAGCATTGAACCTTTTTATCCTTATGCTTGAAGCACTACGGCATGGCCGCCGCAAGCTTCAATTTTAGATTTTGCAGATTCACTAAAAGCATGCGCTTTTACGGTCAAAGCTTCTTTTAATGCACCATCACCAAGAACTTTGATCCCGGAAAGCTGCTTTGTTACCAAACCTTTTTTAAGAAGAAGTTCAGGGGTAATTTCTTTTTCGCCAAGTTGAGCCAACTGCTTTAAATTCACCACTGCAAAAACTTGCTTAAAAGCAACGCGGCTAAACCCACGCTTAGGGAGGCGGCGATAAAGAGGGTTCTGTCCCCCTTCGAAACCCGGACGGAAATGATAACCTGCGCGTGCTCTTTGCCCTTTATGCCCCTTGGTCGAGGTTTTCCCATGACCGGAACCAATCCCGCAGCCTAGACGTTTTCTTCGTTTCTTATAAGGGAATTTCGCTTTCATGACGCTGCCTTTTCCTCTTCGAGGGGTTCATTACGCATCCGGCGATCTACAAGAGATTGCAACCCGTCGATCGTTGCTTTAAGCACATTAACTGAATTGTCGCTTCCAAGGCTCTTCGTTAAAATATCTTTGATCCCGCATGATTCACAAACAGCACGCACCGCACCCCCTGCAATGATCCCGGTACCAGGAGCGGCGGGTTTTAAAAGCACTTTCGCGGCGCCATAACGGCCGACGACTTCGTGCGGGATAGTTGTCCCTTTTAAAGTGATCGCGATCCTTTTTTTTCGGGCGGCTACAAGGGCTTTACGGATGGCATCAGCGACCTCATTGGCTTTCCCTTGAGCAAAACCGACTTCGCCAGTTCCGTTACCCACCACCACAAGCGCGCTGAAGCTGAAACGTTTTCCGCCTTTTACCACTTTGGCGCAACGGTTCACTTGGATCACTTTTTCAAAAGTGGTCGCTCCATCCTGAAGCAGCGGTTGAGCCGCCTTAACGGCATGGGTCACATCAACGACTTCAACCTCTTTATTCTCAGATTTCAAGGATGCGTCCTCTTTTTGCATGCTGATCGATTCCTTTTCTTTAATTAAAATTGAATACCGTTTTGACGGAGTGATTCCGCTAACGCTTTCACGCGACCGTGATATAAATACCCGCCACGATCAAAAGCGATCTTTTGGATCCCTTTTTTCTTAAGCCGGTCCGCAAAAAGTTTCCCGATCTTCTCGGCAGTTCCGATCTTCCCTTTAGTCTTGCTTTCTTTAAGAAAATCTTTTTCTTGGGATGAAAAAGCCGCTAAGGTTTTCTGCGAAGCATCATCCACCACTTGAACATAAAGATTTTTCAAGGAGCGATGGACCACTAGCCTGGGCCTTTCGGAAGTCCCGAAGATCTTTTTGCGAACTCTTAAATGTCTCTTAATTCTTCCAAGCTCTTTATCCTGAGCCATAATGAAAAACTCCTTTAAAACGATTAACCGACGGCCTTCCCTTGCTTGCGGCGAACATATTCGCCCACATAGCGGATGCCTTTTCCTTTGTAAGGTTCGGGTTTGTAATAATCGCGGATCTCCGCGGCCACCTGACCAACGCGCTGCTTGTCCATTCCCGTGATCACGATCTGCGTCGGTTTGGGACATTTAATCTCGATATCTTTACTAAAAGCGTAATCAATAGGGTGCGTAAACCCAAGGGACATCGAGAGGGTATTTCCTTTTACAGCGGCTTTAACACCGACCCCAACGATCTCGAGTTCTTTGGTATACCCCTTCGTCACACCCAGCACCATATTTTGGATAAGACTTCTTGTTAAACCGTGAAGGGCACGGTCGGTCCTCAAATTAGTCGGTCGAGAGACTTTGACTTCATTGTTCGCCAACTCCACCTTCATCCGAGGGTGGAACGACAAATGGAGGGTCCCTTTAGGACCCTGGACCTGAAGGCTCTGTCCTTGGACCGCAACTTTCACACCTTGCGGAACAACAATAGGTTTTTTACCGATTCTTGACATGATTAATCCTCACCAAACCGTACAAAGGATCTCGCCGCCAGCTTTTACTTGCCGAGCCTGACGATCCGTCATCAACCCTTGCGGAGTTGAAAGGATCGCGACCCCGAGCCCCCCAAGAACTTTAGGGATCTCTGTATAGCCGACATAATTCCGGCTTCCCGGCTTTGAAATGCGCCGGAGGCCTTGGATTGCGGATCTTTTATTCTTAAGATATTTAAGATGAACACGCACAAAATTCTTTTTCCCTTCCGCAAAAGGTTTAACGTTATCGATGAATCCTTCTTCTTTCAGGATCTCGGCGATCCGCACCGTAATACGGGAGGCCGGCATGGTCAATTTTTCTTTATGCGCTCTGGCGGCATTTCGGATGGCCGTCAAAAAATCTCCGATAAAATCATTTTGAGACATTGAATATTCCTTTCCTTCTTCCTACCAACTGGATTTCACAACGCCAGGGATCATGCCTTGATTCGCAAGTTCGCGAAAGCAGATACGGCAGATCTCATATTTGCGGATATACCCACGAGGGCGCCCGCAGCGCTGGCAACGGTGGTATTTCCTGACCTTGAATTTCGGCGTTTGTCTTTGCTTAACGATTAAACAGGTTTTTGCCATCTGAAATTTCCTTAACCCCTTCTGCTAAAAGGAAACCCTAACAATTCCAAGAGCTTTTTGCTCTCTTTTTTGGTTTCGGCGCTTGTCACAAAGGTCACATCCATCCCTTGCGCTTTTTTGATCTTGTCATATTCCACTTCCGGGAAGATCGTCTGTTCGGTCAATCCAAATGAAAAATTCCCTTGCCCATCAAAACTTTTATCCGAATAGCCGCGGAAGTCACGAATACGCGGCATCGCGATATTAAAAAGACGTTCCAAGAATTCATACATCCTGGCCCGGCGAAGCGTTACTTTTAATCCGATCGGGGATCCTTCTCTCAGTTTGAATGCCGAGATGGATTTCTTAGCTCTCCGGACAACCGGCTTCTGCCCGGTAATCCGCCCGAGTTCTTCTGCCAGCTGATCCAGGATTTTGATATCCTCTTGCCCTTCTTTGACCCCCATATTGATCACAACCTTCTCCAAGCGAGGGACCTGCATCGGGTTTTTATACCCAAATTCCTTCATCAAATGAGGAACAACTTCGGCTCTATATCTTTCAAGCAATTTAGGAAGCGGAGCAGATTTTGTTTTCATGGTTTAGAGAACCTCTCCCGATTTTTTAGCGATACGATGCTTTGTTCCGTCCGCCAGAATGGTATATCCCACCCGGGATGGCTTCCCGCTTCTCGGGCAAACTAGCTTCACATTGGAAATATGGATCTTCCCTTCCATTTGAGTGATCCCGCCCTTAGGGGTGTCCTTTGTTTTACGTAAATAAGCCGTTTTGTAATTGATCTTTTCGATCAAGATCATTTTCTCGGAAGAAAAGACCCGCATCACGCGGCCTTTTTTCCCTTTGTCTTTTCCGGCGATCACAACGACCTGATCGTCTTTGCGGATCTTCATGATTTATACAACCTCCGGGGCTAAAGAAATGATTTTGGTAAAATCGCGGTCGCGCAATTCTCGCGCCACAGGACCAAAAATACGCGTCCCTCTCGGATTTTTTTGATTATCGATAAGAACGATCGCATTCGATGAAAACTTCACGAGAGAACCATCCCGTCTCCGGATCGGAGATTTTGTGCGGACCACAACGGCTTTTACAACTTCACCTTTCTTAATGGCCCCGTTCGGGAGCGCCTCTTTAACAGAGGCCGTGATAATATCCCCGACTTCGGCGATCCGTTTCCCATGACGCCCGAGCACACCGATCATGGCGGCTTTTTTAGCGCCGCTATTATCCGCTATCTCTAAAATACTTCGCATCTGGATCATGCTGCTATCACCTACACGAAACGCCACCTATTGGTTTTGGAAATAGGCCGCGTCTCAACGATCTGAACACGGTTCCCCTCTTTAGCTTCATTTTTCTCATCATGCGCCGCATACTTGATCTGGCGGCGAATGATCTTTTTGAACTTGGGATGCTGCAATAGGCGCACGACCGAAACAATAATGGTCTTATTCATCTTACAGCTTGTTACCACGCCTTCCCGAACACGTCGATTATGTTGCTTGGCTTCCTTTTCGGTCATGTTTATTTCTTTCCCTTTTTCATTTCTTGGATAATGGTCAAGATCCTTGCGATATCCCGTTTTTTTTCTTCGATCGTGGATTGTTTTTCCAACTTGCCGGTCTTTAACTGGAACCGAAGATGCATCAGCTCTTTTTTAAAGAGATCATGTTTCTCCTGCAGTTCTTCAATATTCATTTCTCTTAATTCAGAAGCTTTTAACATGATTAACCCGCCTCACCGCGTTTTACAAATTTAGTCCGAAAAGGGATCTTGTGCGCGCAAAGCCGCATAGCAGAACGCGCTAATTGCTCAGGGACTCCTCCCATTTCAAAGAGGACCCTCCCGGGTTTAACAACTGCAACATAATATTCAGGGGCGCCTTTCCCTTTTCCCATTCGGGTTTCCGCGGGCTTTTTGGAATACGCCTTATCCGGGAAAACACGCATCCAGATCTTTCCTCCGCGCTTTACATGGCGCGTTAAAGCAACACGGGCCGCTTCAATCTGAATAGCAGTAAGCCAAGCGCATTCCAGGGATTTTAATCCGTATTCCCCAAAAGCAATATAGCTGCCCCGGGTAGCTTTCCCTTTCATCCATCCCCGCTGCTGCTTGCGGAATTTAACCCGCTTAGGCATTAGAGGCATTGTCTAAATTCTCCTTTTCACTCGCGTTCTCTGGATCGACGATCGTTTCCTCGATCGCTGCAGAACTTTCTTCGTTCTTAACTTTCTTTTTACTCTTGGGAGCTGCTTGAGAGCCTGCTTCCTCATTCACTTGAACTTCTTCCGATAATTTGTACTTTTTTTCCATCTCCAGCTTTTGCTCGGCCTGTTCTTTTTTCAAAAGCACGTCCCCTTTATAGATCCAAGCTTTGCATCCGATTGTCCCATAAGTCGTAAAAGCTTCGGCAAATCCGTAATCGATATCCGCCCGAATGGTGCCTAGCGGAACTTTGCCTTCCCGGTAGCCTTCTTCGCGTGCGATTTCGGCACCGCCCAAACGTCCTTTGCATTTGATCTTGATCCCAAGCGCCCCTTTGCTCATCGCAAGCTGTACGGCTTTTTTCATCGCGCGCCGGAAACTGACCCTTTTTTCAAGCTGCAAAGCCAAATTCTCCGCCACCAGTTGCGCATCAATCTGTGGGTTTTTGATTTCTTTGATATCTAAAAAGACTTCGTTCTTGGTCAATTTCGCGAGATCTTCCTTGATCTTATCGATCTCTTGACCGCGTCTTCCGATGATCACTCCGGGCTTAGCCGCATAAATACGGACACGAACACGGTTGCTGGCTCGATCGATCTCGATCGAGGCGACGCCGGCGAATGCCAGTTTTTCTTTTAAATATTTACGGATCTTCAGATCCTCATGGAGCAGGGGCCCCGCACCTTTTTTGGTGAACCATCTGGCTTTCCAGGGTTTGATATACCCGACTCTCAATCCGTAAGGATGTACTTTCTGACCCAAAATAGCCTCCTGTTTTTATGCCGCTGTGGCGGATTTTTTCTGTTTCTTTTTTGTCTTGTCATCTTCAGGTGTCTTTCCGCCCCAAACTTTAACACCTTCCGTAAGTTCAACTTTCAAATGTGTGGTCCTTTTGATAAGCCGGTCCGCACGCCCCATCGAGCGCGTCATCAAGCGTTTTAGAACCGGTCCGCCTTCCGCACGAATATCCGAAACATAAAGACGTTTTTCATCCAGCCCGAGATTTTTAGCATTAGCAATAGCGCTTCGAACGACCTTCACTGCCAAGCGGGCCCCTTTTTTATTCAATAAGCTTAAAATCCCTACGGCTTCTAAAGCCGGCTTGCGACGGACCGTATCGATCACAATACGCATTTTTCGAGGCGCGATCCTTAAGTACTTTGTAGAAGCCTTCACCTTTCGAGGCTCTTGCTTCACTTCGGGCACTGTTTTCTTCTCTTCTTTGGCCATGACTTTAACTCAGATTATGTTTTTGCGGCTTCGGCGAGGGCTTTGGCCTTGTCGCCGGCTGCGCTGTGTTTTCTAAAGGTCCGGGTCGGAGAAAATTCTCCCAATTTATGACCGACCATGTTTTCGGTCACAAACACGTTATGGAAAGTCTTCCCGTTATGGACCGAAA
>CAYQTU010000051.1:967-11115 GCA_964420575.1 uncultured bacterium | reverse complement strand
ATCAACTCACCGTTTCTTCTTCCAAACTCTTAGGATCCCGTTCCGGGAGGATGATCTTTTGATCAAGTTGAGGAAGGCGTGGCATTCCCGAAAGCCCTTTAGACAAAGAAGCTAATGTGGAACTGGCATTTTCTAGCTGTTGAGGATCAGGAGAAAGTTCTTCTCCCTGATCCGCCGCAAGGGTTAGAGGGCAAACCCCAAAAAGCAAAAGTATGAAGATCAAAAAAAATGCGCCTTTTTTCATGATGGTTCAGATCTTGGTGCCGGGCGGGATATTCGCGCCTTTGGGAACGATCACGATCCCGTCCCGGATATAATAATTCTTAGCATCTTTTTCTTTGATCTTTGTTTTGTTGAGGATCACCGTTCCGTCCCCGATCCGGACGTTTTTATCAAGGATGCAGTTTTCAATATGACAATTTTTCCCGACGCCGATCTTCCTCTTTTCTCCTTTGGGCCATTCATAAAAATCATTTCCCATGAGGATGCTTCTCCGGATCACACTCCCTTGATTCACTACGGAGCGGAGACCGATGACCGAATCTTGAATCTCGGCTCCATCCAGAATACACCCTTCCGCCATGATGACATGCTCCAGTTTCGTGGAAAGCATCTTGGAAGGCGGGAGAAAGCGTGGACGGGTAAAAATACGTCCTTGCGGGGAAAGAAAACTGAAAGGAGGATTAGGATTTGTCAGTTCAATGCTGGAATCATAAAAACTGCGGATCGTCCCGATATCGCGCCAGTATCCCGTAAAAACATATCCAAAAACCTTATATTGATCAATAGCCTTCGGAATGATCTCCTTACCAAAATCCGCTTCATGTCCAGAAAGGACATTGGTTAAAACATCTTTTTTAAAAACGTAGATCCCCATCGACGCCAAAAAAAGAGGTTTTCCTGTAGGAGCATGAAAGACATCACAGATATTCTTGGGCATTGCATAAGATTTCGCTTCCGCCGGATTCGGCTTTTCCCGAAAAGCAGTGATCTGACCGTTCTTTTTGATCTTCATGATACCAAGATGCCGGGTATCGCTCAAAGGAACAGGCAAGGTCGCGATCGTTACATCCGCACGGCTTTCCTCATGGAATTTCAGGATCTCACGGTAATCCATACGGTAAAGATGGTCGCCAGAGAGGATCAGAAAAGTATCCGTCGCATCCACGCGGTAATGCGGTAGACATTTCCGGACCGCATCCGCTGTCCCCTGGAACCAGTCGCTATTGGACACGGTCTGTTCAGCAGCTAACAATTCCACGCTTGTCTTATTAAAGGCTTCATAAGGATAGGTACGGTGGATATGACGGTGCAGCGATGTCGAATTGAATTGAGTGAGAACAAAGATGCGCCTTAATCCGGAATTGATCGAATTAGAGATGGGGACATCCACTAAACGATATTTGCCGCCGATCGGAACCGCGGGTTTCGAACGATAACTGGTCAGAGGGAAAAGTCTTTTCCCTTGGCCTCCTCCAAGGATTAAAGTAGTGACATTTGAGCTCATAATACTCTTCCCCCTATGCTTTCACGCTGAAAATGTTTCCAAAGAACCCGGCGAAAAGTGTCGTTCTCTTCCATCAAAAGAAAAAGACGTTTGCGGATCTTTTCCACAAAATGCAGATGTCCGGGGTATTGTTCCTGATTCACAAAAAGATCGAGCCTCTGGACATAAGTATCGATGAGCATCGTATTTTTCCGGATCTGCTTCTTAAGAATGCGCACTTCTTCTGAAGTCAACTCTTCAGATTCACAGCTCAGGGTCTTCACTTCAGGATCCGGAATTTCATAACCTACATGTAGAATCATTTCATACACCTCGCAATCAGGTCCGGGAGTTCTTTTAAAAAAGCCGTTTTCATGAAAACCCGGTCGCAACCTGCCCTTTCAGCTTCTTCCTTGACCATTACCCGTGTTTGGGATACATACCCCACAAGCGGGACTTTCTTTAAATCGGCATTTCCGCGGAACTCTTTGAGCGCTTGAAAAGCCTCACCTTCGCAATTTTCAAAATCAAGAATCATAAGAACGGGTTTTTGGACTCGCACATGTTCAATCAAAGCAGCCGCTTTATCGCAGTTATATGCCGAAAGATTACATAATTGGGCATATTTCGCGATTCGGGAAGCCATGGACATATCGCGGACAAGTCCGTAAACCGAACCGTTCATCTTTTGCTTCCCTTTTAACAAATCTTCGTGATCCGGAAGCATCATATCTCAAAAGCTTAACTTGTTTCAGAGCTTGAATCAAGAGCGCGCTTGATCTTTTGAATGATCGCGATCTTAGCCGAAACATCATCGCGTAAAACCTTAGGACCATTAAGCCTTCCCAGCTGGGCCAAGGCCCCATCCCATTTTGCTTCTTGGATCATTTGGAGGGCATCGTTATATGCCTGAGCGGTATTTTCGAGCGATTCTTTCTCGAAAGCGCGAATCACGCTCTGTTTGACCAAAAGGTCCCTTTTTAAAGGCTCAAGATCAGCGGAAGAAACTGGATTCGGGCTTAATATGTTCATCAAAGCTACCTGGATATCTTGATCGATGTTCCCGAAGCCTTGAGGATAAGACGGAGGAGCGGGGGGCTCACTCTCTTTGATTTTTTCAATCGCCGTTTGCATTTGTTCGATCACTGCATCAGCTTTCGCCCAGTCTCTTTGGCGAATAGCTCCCAGGAGATTTTGATAGTCTTGACTCAAGACCTCTTCCCTTTTTCTCCGGTCTCTCTCCATAAGGCTTTGATTGATCGCTCCGATTTTGGCCAAGGTATCATTCGTAAAAGGCCGCAGCATGGTTAACGCAACGGCCCGGTGCTTCACAACATCCTCAGAATACTTCGGGAAAGCTAACGATTCGACCCAAAGGTCCCTGGCTTCAAGTATTTCCCCGCGCGTAAAAGCCTCTGAAGCCGGAATATATTTTTGGGTAAAGAGTTCTTCGAGTTTTTTCTTATAGCTTCGCGCAAAAGGCATTTTATAAAACCGCTCTTGTTGTTGGATCATTTCCATGTATTGCGAAAGAGTCCAAGCCACAGAAGGTAATTTCTCGCTCCATCCGGTCTGAAATTGGACGGTCTGGTCTAGGATCTCCTGTTCTTCGGCAGAGGGAGCAAGATCGGACGAAAACTGGATCTTGCGGTGCAAGGTTTCATTTTCGGATGCGGTAAGCCCTTGAGAATCCGTTCGAGTTCCCTCATCTTTTCCCGTAAATCCTTTTTCCTGCCCTTGGATAAAAAAACCACCTGATTTGTTTGCATTTCCCCATTTCGCATAGATCTGATACCCAAGGAAAGCGATACCCGCCAGGAGCAGAGCCCCCACGATCAAAAGAGTGATTGCCCTGAAGATTTTTCCTGCAAATTCTTTCCAAGGGAAAGGATTCACCGCTCTCATAGCGTTCCGGTCGGGGGTTTTGACCGCAGCTTGAGTGGGAACCTCGTCGGCTCGTTTCACCGAAGAAGTCCAGTAACAAGACGGACACTCCGCGGGTTCCGCGCTTTCCGCTTCAAAAGAATGCCCGCAATGAGTACAAATGTATTTGTAAGAGGACATATCGTTATTATGTCTTTTTTATTGAAAATTACCAGAGCTTCTTACACTGAACTGCTGATCACCCTGTGGGCTGTGACAAGTTCATTGAGGCGTGAATAAACTTGACCTTTTTCGGTGATTTCGGGCAAGAGCGTATTTTGGATATAAGGGCTTATTAAAAGAAAATCGCCTGAAGGGATCGGAATAGGAGATGCATTTTGAAAAGTTAAAACAGTTGCACCCAAGGAAAGGCATGCGCTTAGAAGAATACATCCGGTTGCAGCTGATTTTAAAACTGCCTTAGGAAGCTTCATCGCGATCACCTTTCGGTTCTACTCCTGAGTATCGGCTGACAATAGATCTACTGAAGCTTGATTTCTCGATCAAAAAAGAGCCCGAGGGAGAGAAGACTACTTATTGTGGATCTTCGCTAAAAAGCTCTTCCCGTTCGTGTCATTAAGTAACGCGGCTAACTCTGTAGGGGGGAGAGGTTTGCTATAGAGGAACCCTTGCATTTTATCGCAATCTTGGGACTGGAGGAAGGCAAGCTGCGGAGCAGTTTCTACCCCTTCCGCCACAACATCTAATTTCAAGCTGTGCGCCATCGAAATAATGGCCTGGGTAATCGCGCGGTCATCGGCATCCGTCGTTACGTCCCGCACAAAGGATTTATCGATCTTGATCGTATCGATCGGAAAACTTTTCAGATACATCAGCGAGGAATAGCCGGTCCCAAAGTCATCGATCGAAATATTCATCCCCATATCTTTTAATTTTTTAAGGGTCTCGGTCGTTTCTTCCAGATGGCTCATGATCGTGCTCTCGGTCAATTCCAAGTCCAATGACGAGGGGTCAAGGTCGATCTCTTTGATGATATTGGTGATCAATTCAAGAAGGTTCGCATAATGGAATTGACGGGCGGACAGATTGAACGCCACCTTCAGGGATTTCAAACCCTGTTGATGCCAGATCTTCTTTTGCTGGCAGGCCGTACGGATCACCCACTCCCCAAGCGGGTGGATCAATCCGGTCTCTTCCGCGATCGGGATGAATTCCATCGGCGGAATAAATCCAAGATCCGGATGGTGCCAGCGGATCAAGGCTTCAACTCCCGTGATCTTTCCGCTGCGGATATCTAGCTGGGGTTGATAATGAAGCTGGAATTCATTCCGTTCCAACGCATGACGAAGACTGTTTTCGAGCACTAATCGTTCAAAACTATTGTTCGCAATAGCCGAAGAAAAGAGCTGGTACCGGTTCCGGCCTCTTTCCTTAGCCATATGCATGGCCGCATCGGCATTTTTAAGGAGCGTTTCACTTTCCGCGCCGTCATTAGGAAAGATCGCCATTCCGATACTGCAGCTTGTAAAGAGCTCATGATCATTGATGATAAAGGGCGTTTTAAATGCCGTAATGATCTTATTGGCAGCGTTCTCAGCATATTCAGGTTTTTCGATCCGTGGCAAAAGGACCATGAAACTCGCTCCCCCGATACGCGTAACCGTATCCGATTCATAAACGGTTTTTGCCAAGCGAATCGACACGGCTTTGATCAACTGATCTCCAACCGCATGTCCGAGGGTATCATTAATCCGCTTAAAGTGATCCAAGTCCAAAAAGAGCACTGCCCCAATCTCATTCTTGCGACGGGCATGCGCAACGACCTGATCTAAACGGTCGATAAAAAGCTCCTTGTTAGGCAAATTTGTCAGCGAATCGTAATAAACAAGACGATTGAGCTTTTCCTTTTCACGTGTCCGTTCCGTCACATCAAAGATAACTCCGTCAACATAGCAGACCCGTCCGGCACTATCCTTGATCCCTCGCCCCTGTTCATGCGCCCAACGAAAATCCCCATCCGCATGCCGGATCCGGTAGTCCACACTGAATGATCCGCCTTCCGCTGCGGCCTGGCTAAAGGCCTTTTGAACCACATCGAGATCCTGAGGGAGGACTTTTTCAAAAAAGGCCGAAACCCCTTTACCGATCAAGTCGGCTGCAGTCCATCCGGAAATATCTTTAATCATAGAGCTGATGAATTCGATTTCCCAAGAACCGTTTTCATTTTTGACATACCGGTAAACCGCTCCGGGGATATTCGAGACCAAGCTCCGGAATCTTTCTTCTCTTTCTTTGATCGTTTTTTTCGATTCTTCATTCTCCTGAGAAGACCGCTTCAGCTGCGACTGGACCTGATGCCGGCTGATCGCATAGCAAATGCTTTTAATAAACAATTCCCGGTCAAAACTCCCTTTAACAAGATAATCTTGCGCACCTTTGGCGATTGCTTCTGCGGCGACATTGTCATCATCCAGGGACGTAAGGATGATCGTCGGGATCTCCGGATATTGGGCATGAAGGGTGATAAAGCTGTCCAAACCTTTACTATCGGGAAGAAAAAGGTCCAAAAGAATGACATCAATATCTCCCTGTTTGAGACGATCGATCCCCGATTGTAGGATCTTGCTTCTTACGACCTCAAAGGAAGGTTTCCGCTGCTGAACAAGGCGCTCATTGATAAGGACAAAGTAATTTGGATCATCTTCAATGATAAGTACCTTGATCGGGTCTTTTTCCATAGTCAAAAATTTCCTTTTTGAAAAGACTCATAGATTAACAAAAAATAAAAACAACGATCACTCATAATAACTGCTAGAAGTATAATTCTGATTATCCAAAAAAACAAGAGAATTTTGATTTATAAATCTATTTAAAAACCTCTTTTTATATAATTTCATTACCATAGTGCTATTTTTTGATATTAAATGATATTTATTATATAAAATGTTATTTATTGCTATATAAAATATAGATTTATTTTTAATAGTTCTCTTTATTTTTTAAAAAGCATGTGTTACTTTTAAAAGTAGATGGATGAGATAAAGATTAAACTAAATGGACGGCAAATATGAACGCCATAAAAAATCAAAAAAATAGAGCCAGCTTAGTTTCTGTAGTCGTTTTAGCTGCGGGCCTTATCCTTCTCTGGACGCCAGCTGCTCGACTCTGGGCCCAGGATAGCACTGTTGAGTTCCAGTCTCCGGACTCAACAACCACACCTGTAACCCCCGCGGAAAATCCTGCTCCCCCATCCGTTCCGGCCCCCGGCCCAACAGCATCGGCTTCAACGCCAACGAATTCCTTAGAATTTATTATGGGATCGAATCCCATTTCACATCAAGCCGCGAGTCCGGAAATAACGTCCGGACAACCTGTATCGACCATTGCAACTCCAAAGCCTGAATTTCCGCTTTCTTCAATGGTTTCTGACCCGGAGGGCGTCACCATGCTTGTCTCAGAAAATTGCACAACAACCGGCGATGAGACGAGCGGTACAGTTACCTGCAACCGGGTTTATTCAAACCGCAATCATGCTCAAATCATCAGCCAGCATGCCTTAGAGGGTGACGAATTCAAACAGCAAGCGATCCTTGAGGAATATGACAGTAACGATCAACTTCTTTACAAAAAAACCGTCCGCCATCGCGTCGATTACGCTTACGTTCACGACGTCAAAACCAAACTTCGGGAATTTTATGATATCGTTCTTCAACCCACCGGAAAAAAGACGACCCGTGAGATCATGATCTACCAATACCACCTCGATACTGGAAAGATCAAAACTATGTCATGGACCCAATATTCTCAGATCGGAAATCTCCCTAAGGCTTCACTCGCTTATTATGCAACATTGTCGTATGACCGACATGGAGATCCGACTCGTGGACTTGCTGAAAAGTGGGATCAGGGACAAAAAATCGCTATTTATATGAATTGGAGCCGTTTGCAGCAAGGACAGGTCGCATTAGACCGTGATCGCTGGACAGATTGGGAAAAGTGGATCCAGAACGTTTCTCTTCAGGCTTATTTGCCTTAATTTACCCGTAAGTATCAAATAAAAAGCCGGCTGTGTTTTAAGCGCAGCCGGCTTTTTTTATATCAAATCGGATCTTGCTTATCGCGTCCTGTCTTCTGTTGATACTGGCCCCGATGAGCTTAAAGTTCCTTGTACACTTTGAGTTTTATTCCCTTGGACCGGTGTCCGAAGACTATCCACTTTTTCCCGGATCTGCCTTATGGTCCGTGAAAGCGGACTCACATAAAAAGGAGGTTCTTGATTTGCCCCTTTTTCAGGGACTATTTGTCCTCCGGAAGTTTGCTGCGCAGGAGCCGGAATAGGCACCTGCTGCGGAGGCCGCATTACGGGCGGATACAACTGCTCACCCGGTAAGGATTGAGCTCCTCGGGGTAAAGAAGGCGTTTGGGCGCCTTCGCCCTTCCCGGGAGAAATAAAAGCCGTAACCGGTTGCTCTTGCGTCGGCAACTGTACGGGAGGCTTGGCTTCTGCCGGAATCGGCACCACCACTGGGGGCCTCGCCGGAGCCGGGATCGGCACAACGCCTGGCACTGTGACACCGGTGATCGGAAGCATATCGATCCTGGCGGTATCGATCTCTGTAGTCGGAGCAACCGCAAAACGATCCATATTAAAGGTCCCTGGAAAATCTGCGGCATACCGTCCGTCAAAATGGGCATATTGCGGTAAGCTCACTGGGTTGGGATTAGCATACAGTGTTGAAATCGCTCCTCCTAAAACAGGCGCGGGCGCCCCTCCGATCATGGCGCCGTTGAAGAGAACCAGCCCCGGAGGATTATTTAAAAGCTGTATACTTGCTTTCGTAAAGTTCCCTGTGACGTTTGCTGAAACCATGCCGCTTTGACTTCCCATCTTCAAGAAAAGTGTTCCGGCATGATTCAGCTGAGTATGAATAGCATTGGTGATGGTCCCGACCACGCCACCGGCCGTTAATCGGATGGCATCATTAGCAATCACCCGTGTAGCATTTCCTCCTTGGGAGAGGATCGAATGCCCGGCCGTTAAATTCACTTGTCCATTAGCCGCATGGGCTTGACCGAGAATAACATCGCCCGTGGTTTCAAAATTGATATTTCCTTTTGCGGAGGTCATATTCACGATCGTGTCCCCGATACCGTTCACAAAAGTATCACCCCCGGCAGTGGCATTAAAGGAAACAGCATCCAGTTCGATCGGATCTGTAGCCGCGCCAATATCCTGCCCGGCATTCACCGTGACCGTATTGGCCTTAAAATCAGGATCCGTATTGGCAACACCTGTGTTTTCATCGAGCACAGAGCCAGCCCGGGCATTGACATTGATATCTCCCCGCACTCCGTCATTGTTCCCATCCGCATTCGCATAACCGACAATGACATCATCCGCAGCATCTAAAAGAATGTTCCCATTATCGCTGGAGATCGTAGCCGTCTCTGCCATATTGATACTCCCGCCGCCAAGTCCGACATTCCCGTCCTGATCCAAAACGCCATCCGTATAATCTTCCCCCGCGGCAAGAGTCACGTCACCCGTTCCGGCAGCACTTGCGGTCGTCCCGGCTGCCATAGTGATCGTATCCCCGGCTGTCAACAGCACATCACCGTTTCCACCCGTGGCTTTAATATCTGCATTAACAGCCATCGTATCCGCAGCGGTAGAACCAAGCGCTGACAAGGTGATATTCCCGCCGCCCGTATTCAGAACATCCGCGGCAACGGTCAACGGACTTCCCGACATTACGAAAATCGCATCTCCCGCACCGCCGTTGGCAACAATGCCTGATGCTAATACACCGATGGAGCCGATGGTCAACCCAAACCCCGTTGTCGCATCATTCGTTAAATAAACACCCCCTGAACCACCGTCCGCCTCAATGCGTCCGTCACCCGCGGCACCGCCAAAATCTGCCAATTGCATTTCAATCCCATTTCCGGCCGTACCGATTCCGGTCGTTCCCGAAGTGAGGATCGCACCTCCGGCGATAATATTTGCTAAGCCGCCATTATAATCCCCGGTCACTGCATCGTTCGTATCTGTAATATTCCCCGTGGAATTAAGCGTCAAAGCACCGGTTCCCGCATTGATCACGCCAAGAGGGGCATCACCGATCGAATCGATCTTGATATCGCTGTTATCGGCTGTAGTGTCCGCATTAATCGCTGTTGTCGCTGTCACTTCGACAACATTCGTAGTTCCGATACCTCCCAAACCTGCCGTAAGATTAAGCGTTGCTCCGATAACATCCGCAACCCCATCTGGCCCTGTAGAGTTAATGGCTCCTGCGGTCGCGTTCAAGTTGACGTCACCCGTACCGGCATTGGTTTGGTTCGCAAGCGTCAGATCCCCTCCGGTCTTTACATCAATTAAATTATTGCTCGAAGTAAGACCGGTTTCTCCTCCGACCGCTCCAATGGTAAGATCATCCACATCCACCAACGTGATCGCGCCATTCGACGTCCCGGCCACCGTATTCATATCATTGCCGGCCTGATCCAACGTCACTTTACCCGCTGCATTGAATTCCAATCCGTCCGCGGTCAACGCACCACCCGTCTGATTGATGTTCCCTGAGGTCGTCACCAGCTTCGTGTCTGCACTCCCGGAATCCACGTTCTGCGCAAGGTTCAGCAGACCGCCTGTCTGAATATCGATCTTGCTGTTATTCGAGGTTAAACCCGTCTCAGCGCCCACGGTCCCGACCTTCAATCCATCCACATCCACCAACGTGATCGCGCCATTCGACGTCCCGGCCACCGTATTCAT
>CAYQTU010000051.1:0-867 GCA_964420575.1 uncultured bacterium | reverse complement strand
GTCTGATTGATGTTCCCTGAGGTCGTCACCAGCTTCGTGTCTGCACTCCCGGAATTTACGTTCTGCGCAAGTTCTAACAATCCACCCGCTTGAATATCTACCGAATTGTTATTCGCTTTTATCCCGCTAGTACCACTCACGGTCCCAACTTTCAGGGCATCCATATCTACGATCTGCACTGATCCATGGGAAACCCCGGCTACCGTATTAAAATCATTCCCGACTTCATCTAACGTTACCGTAGTTCCCGCATTAAACTTCAGCTTAGGAACTGTAATATTTCCGCTATCCGTAATGGCGCCGGTAACTGTTTTAAGGTTCAGGAGGTTATTAACATTGGAGGTCCCGATATCCAGATCATTCGCATCAGTTAACTTCACATCATTGCCACTATTGATGGCAACAGCTCCTTTAAAATCATTGCTCGCTTGGTCTAAAGTAATATTATTTGACCCGGCTTTAAGATCCGCGGTCGTTCCAACAGTCACCGTACCTGCTGTTTGGGTAATATCCCCGGTCAATGAGGCCAAGCTCAAAGTTGTGCCCGACGAAATATCCCCGGCAAGTCCCATCGTCCCTAGTCCGTCAACATCCGATGAACCTGCTTCCAGAGATACTGCCCCAACATCCGACTGAGTGAGTGAAGTCCCTTGAAGATCAATATTATCACCGGCTTTCAGATTCACATCCCCGGCCGTTGACCGTACTGTGACGCCGGTATTAACCGTGAGATCATCGCCGGCTCCAAAAGCTTCTCCTGCTGTGAGATTAATGGTTCCCGCTTGAATCATATCCGCAGCGATCGTCAAGGGGCTATGCGTAAGAATTGTCGAAACGCCTCCGTTATTGGTCCCGCCTGTCAGAAGG
>CAYQTU010000050.1:0-11217 GCA_964420575.1 uncultured bacterium | reverse complement strand
CGCAATGCATGTAAAGTTTCAGTTGTTGTGGATTCAACAGCCAGTATTCCGTACCGCTTTTCAAAAAACACACGTAGGATCTCAGATAAACGGAGATAATAAGCTTTAATCAGTCCGCGACGGAGAAGGTCAGAATCGAAAAGTTCCTGAAGGGCCTGAAGGGCCTCGGCTTCAGGGGACAAAGGTGTCATGGGGATTTCGGGTTGAATGTTCTTTTTCCGGAGCATTCGAACAAACCAGAAAGCCAGAAAGATCAGGAAAACTGAAAAAACCAGCAAGGCTAACTTCCAGATCTGACTGGGAAGCAAGACGACCGACTTAATATCCCGGATGTCCTGTTTGGTCTCTCCCTCGGCAACGCTTTTAACGGTTAAATAAAGACGGTTTGTTTCGATCGCAGCTTCCGGCCCCTTATTCTTTTGATAGTGGATAGTTACAGGGTCTAAGATAAACTCACCTAGCCGGTAAGTGGTGAGGATGAATTTTTTTCCGGTGATCAAACGTTTTCCACTTTTTAGGTTGATCTCTTCTGATTTCTTAACCTCAAAAATCTCAGCATCGGGAGCAGGAATAGAAGACAGGATCTGGACATCCGGAGCGTGTTCAATAGTGACGGTATAGGTTACCGGGTCGCCGATGGTCAAAAAAGCTTTATCGACTTCAGCTTTGACCCGGATATCCCCTTCTGAAGCCCAAAGTAAAGAAAAGCTTCCCGCGAAGATGACTAAGGCTACGGCGGAAAGGGAAAAGATCTTCTTCATAAATGATGTTCCCGGCTTTTAAAAAATTTGATTAGGGGATCAACATAAGAAGCATTCGCAGGGATCTCCACTTTATCGATCTGGAGGCTTTTGAAAAGGCGGTCTAAGGTTGTTCTGCGGTTTTCAGCAGTGGTTCGAAAACGTTCGCGGAGGGTTTTTGATGAACTGTCGACTAAAATCGTCTGGCCGGTTTCTTGATCTCGCAATTCAACCAAACCTACTGAGGGGAAATCCTTTTCGAGGACATCTTGCAAATGAACCGCGATCACGTCGTGTTTTTGGCTGAGGATCTTTAGAGCCTTTTCATAGCCATCGTCTAGGAAATCGGAGATCAAGAAGATAACCGCTGTTCGGGTTAAGACGTGGTAGAGATATTCCAAAGCTTTTTGAATACGGGTCTTTGATTTTTTGGGCTGATACCCCAGGATCTCACGGACAACCCGAAGAACGTGGTTCTTCCCTTTTTTGACCGGCACAAATTTCTCCACTTCATCGGTGCAGATCAGAAGACCCGTTTTGTCATTATTTTTGACCGCAGAAAAAGCCAGGAGAGCGGTGATCTCTGCAGCTACTTCTGATTTGAGTTTTTCAGTAGAGCCGAAATATTGGGAGCCTGACATATCAACGACAAAAATGACCGTCAGTTCACGGGTTTCAACGAACTTCTTTACGAACGGATGTTGAGACCTTGCCGTGACGTTCCAATCGATCGTTCGGATATCGTCGCCGGGGATATATTCTCGGACGTCCGAGAATTCGATCCCCTGCCCTTTAAAGACCGACTCATATTCTCCGCCAAACAGGTCATTGACCAGCCGGGTCGTTCGGATCTCGATATGACGGACCTTTTTGAGGATTGAAG
Organism: uncultured bacterium; assembly: GCA_964420575.1. Lineage (GTDB taxonomy): Bacteria > Omnitrophota > Omnitrophia > Omnitrophales > Aquincolibacteriaceae > CAYQTU01. The sequence goes on along the minus strand of CAYQTU010000050.1, from coordinate 9,594 downwards.
CAGGGATCATGGAACTTCGACTTGGTCAAAGATCTTTTTGATGATGCCTTCCGAAGTTATATCTTCGGCTTCCGCCTCGTACGTGAGCAGGACACGGTGTCGCAGCACATCCAAGCCGATCTGCTTGACATCATCCGGGGTTACGTACCCGCGCCCTTGCAAGAACGCATGAGCTTTAGCCGCAAGCGTGAGCATGATGCTGGCCCTGGGGGAAGCCCCGTAAGAGATCAACGGTTTTAATTCTTCAAGTTTATAGCTTTCCGGATTCCGGGTCGCAAACACAAGGTCTAAGATATAATCTTTAACCTTTTCATCAACGTAGATCTCACTCATCAATTGTCTCAAAGCAAGTACCTTTTTGATATCGATGACCGGTGCGATTTTAATGATTTTGCCGATAGCCATCCGTTCCAGGATCTCTTTTTCTTCTTTTTTATTCGGATAGGTAACCACGAGTTTGAGCATGAAACGGTCCACTTGCGCTTCCGGTAAAGGATAAGTCCCTTCTTGTTCGATCGGGTTCTGGGTGGCCAGTACGAGGAACGGTACAGGCAAGGTAAATGTTTCGGTTCCGATCGTGACTTGACGCTCCTGCATAGCTTCTAGAAGAGCGCTTTGGACTTTTGACGGAGCACGGTTAATTTCATCTGCGAGAATGATATTGGAGAAAATGGGGCCCCGTTTTGTGGTGAAATGCCCATCTTTTGGGTTATACACCAAAGTCCCGACCACATCGGCGGGTAGAAGGTCCGGAGTGAATTGAATGCGTTGAAATTGTGCATCAATGGCTTGGGCTAAGGTCCGGACCGATAGCGTCTTGGCTAGACCCGGGACTCCTTCGATGAGGATGTGGCCGTCCGCCAAAAGAGCCATTAAAAGCCGGTCGATCAAATACTGTTGCCCGACAATGACTTTGCCGATCTCTCGGGCCAGATCCTTAAGAGCAGAGCTGGCATCCCGGATTTTTGAATTGATTTCTTGTATCGAAGCGTCCATGGCGATCTCCTTTTTAAAACATGATTAAGTGCTGGGATTTCCAATGATAATCTTGCCTTGCACATATTGCAAGAGGCTCTTTTGTAGGTTTTGAAGTGTAGCGAGATCGCTTTTGGCCTGGGAAAATTTGATATCCGTCAGGCGATTGAAAAGCCGGGCAATCTCTTCTTTTTCTTCAAGAGGTAAGCGTTTTGCTTTTAGCAGTGAGAGGATGTCGGCTTCGGTCAAAGCTTTTGAGGGGAGATCGTAATGAGCCATAACCACTTTTTTAAGTTGCAGCGACCATTCCGACAGGCATTTTTGAGGATCTCCGCTAAGGTCTTCGGCGATGCGGGTGGCAGCACCCTGATAGAGTTCCTGCTTCGGATCTTTCGGAAAAGCCGGATGATTCTTCGCTCGCTGCTTTTTTAAAAAACCTCTCAAGAAAAATCCGATTGAGAAAATGAAAAAGCTGCAAAGGATAGGGATCATCACGAATGGCATCATTTTTTTCGTTATCCAAGAGGAAGTGATTTTCAGCTGATGCGGTGGAACGCTAATCGTGGACCATTCCTCAGTGCTGGATTTTCGAAAACGGATCTCAAACGGGAAGATCGTCCCCTCCCCTTTTTGGGTTGCCCGAAGGACTAAATTCACTGTAAAGCGTGATGCGGGGCCTTGCGGGAGGAAAACCGTTTCTTGGGACTGCCCCTGATGGATCAGGGTCAAGTTTTTAAAACGTGGTTCAGGGAAAGAAAATTCGTAGGCGCCTTCAGTTTGGGGCCATTCTAAGAAAAATCGGCAAAAGACCTCGTCATTGATCTGCACAGGTTTATCCGGAACTTGAACGGTCAGTGCGGGGCGTGCCTCTAGAGGTTGAGTTTGTATCAACCCCAAGAGGACACATCCGAATAAGATCCGAAGGCGATCGTTCATAAGAACCCGTTTGCGCGAAAAGAACAGACCAAATTATTTTTTATCTTTTTTGTTCTTTTCATCATCATCGACAACTTCATAATCTGCGTCGACAACGCCGTCATCTTTTTTGCCCGAAGAAGCTTCTTTGGTTTTTGCTTTCTTTGCCGCTTCCTCATAAATTTTCTGAGCTAAGGTATGCGAAGCGGTGCTGAGTTTTTGCGCCGCTTGATCGATGTCTTCTTTGCGCGTACTTGAAAGAGCGTCTTTTGCTTCTTTAAGAGCCTCTTCAACCCGCTTTTTTTCATCCTCCGAGATCTTGTCGCCATAATCTTTGACGCTCTTTTCAGTGGCATAGATCAGGGAATCGAGCTGATTGCGCGACGTGATCAAGTCGTGCTTCTTTTTATCTTCGTCCGCATGGGATTGCGCTTCCTTAACGAGTTTTTCGACCTCTTCCTTTGCGAGGCCGGACGAAGATTCGATCCGGATCTTTTGTTCTTTTCCTGTTCCGAGGTCTTTTGCAGAAACATGTACGATCCCGTTGGCGTCAATATCAAAAGTCACTTCGATTTGAGGGACTCCTCGGGGCGCTGGCGGAATGCCTTCTAGATTAAATATTCCCAGCATCCGGTTATCTGAGGCCATTTGACGTTCTCCCTGAAGGACTTTGACGGTTACTGCGGTCTGGTTGTCCCCAGCGGTCGAAAAGATCTCTGATTTTCTGGTCGGAATGGTCGTATTGCGTTCAATCAGCTTGGTCATGACGCCCCCAAGCGTTTCGATGCCGAGCGAAAGCGGCGTCACATCTAAAAGGAGAATGTCTTTAACGTCTCCTTTAAGTACGCCGCCTTGGATTGCCGCCCCGATGGCGACGACTTCGTCCGGATTCACACCTTGGTGAGGGACTTTTTTGAAAAGATCCTTTGCTTTTTGAACAACGGCGGGCATTCGAGTCATACCGCCGACAAGAATAACTTCATCAATGTCTTCGGGTTTAACGCCGGCATCCTTCATGGCCTGGATACAGGGGCCAACGGTCCGCTCAACAAGCGCACTTACAAGTTGTTCTAATTTTGCCCGGCTCAAGGTCATCAAAAGATGTTTGGGGCCTGAGGCATCCGCGGTAATGAACGGCAGATTGATCTCCGTACTTTGCGCCGTAGACAGTTCGCATTTAGCCTTTTCCGCAGCTTCTTTCAAACGCTGGATCGCCATTTTATCCTTGCTCAGATCGATCCCGTCGGTTTTCTTGAATTCAGCGATGAGCCAATCGATCACTTTTTGATCAAAATCGTCGCCGCCCAGGTGAGTATCACCATTCGTGGCTTTTACTTCAAAAACCCCGTCACCGATTTCAAGGATGGAGATGTCAAAGGTGCCGCCGCCGAGGTCATAAACCGCAATCGTTTCATCTTTTTTCTTATCCAATCCGTACGCAAGCGCTGCCGCGGTAGGTTCGTTGATGATCCGAAGCACTTCCAATCCGGCGATCTGCCCGGCATCTTTCGTGGCTTGACGCTGGGAGTCATTGAAGTAAGCCGGAACGGTGATCACCGCCTGTTTGACCGGTTCCCCGAGATAAGTTTCCGCATCCATTTTTAATTTTTGAAGGACCTTTGCAGAAATCTCCGGCGGCGTATAATCCCGGTTCTCCTGAGGAATATTAAAAATAGCTTCGCCGTGCTTACCGGATTTAACTTTAAAAGGGACAAGTTGGATTTCCTGGGAGGTTTCTTCAAATCGCCGGCCGATAAAACGCTTAGCGCTAAAAACTGTATTTTCCGGATTTGTTACGGCCTGGCGTTTAGCGGTTTGTCCCACCAGTTGTTCGCCGCTTTTGGTAAAAGCAACAATGGAAGGGGTCGTGCGATTCCCCTCTTTATTCTCGATCACTTTGGGATCGGCACCTTCCATGATCGCCATGCAAGAGTTAGTTGTTCCTAGATCGATTCCAAGTATTTTTGCCATTTTAAATTCTCCTTTGATAATGGTTTTTTAGTTCTCTAAAACAGAGAATATCAAGTAACATGCCAGTTTGATTTTAAAAACATGTTTATAACTCTTTTATTTACAATAAGTTACAAGAATTACTTTTTTTGTTTAAAATAAATCTTACAAGGATGAGCCCATATGACACATGGCGGGTGTGCCGAAATGGCAATCGTTAACTCGTGATCTGATATTCGTCAATCTTTCGGTAGAGGGTTCTTCGCGAAATACCAAGCCGTTGAGCCGCAACCGATTTATTGCCTTGGCTTTCTTTTAAAGCGTTACGGATCATCTCCTTTTCGGCGTCACTGATACGGTTAATGCCGTTAAGGCCGTTCACTGCGAAAGTTTGGGGATCGCCTCGACGAATATCTTCGGGGACCTGGTCCAGGGTCAGGATATCTTTTGAACTTAAAACGATCATTCTTTCGATGATATTTTTTAATTCACGTATATTCCCCGGCCAATCATATTGCATTAAAGTTTCAAGGGCTTTCGGATCGATGCCTTTGATTTTTTTAGCATTCACAATAGCCTGTTGCCGGATAAAACTTTCTACAAGCGGCGGAATATCATCTTTGCGTTCCCGCAGAGGAGGAACTTTGAGATAGATGACATTGATCCTATAATATAGATCCTCGCGAAAATTCCCTTTTTTTACTTCCTCTGAAAGGGTTTTGTTTGTTGCGGCGATCAGACGAACATCCACTCTAATGGTTTTTGTGGATCCGACCCGTTCAAATTCCCCTTCCTGCAGGACCCGAAGAAGTTTAACCTGAGTTTCCTTCGAGATTTCTCCGATTTCATCCATAAATAAACTTCCATGATGTGCGCGCTCAAAGCGTCCTTTTTTTCGCTCAAAAGCACCTGTGAAGGCTCCTTTTTCATGGCCAAATAATTCGCTGCTCAGGAGAGTTTCGGTCAGGGCGGCACAGTGGACAGCAATGAAGGGATATTGTTGACGCGGACTGAGTTCGTGGATCCGCCGCGCGATCAGTTCTTTTCCAGTCCCGCTCTCCCCCTCGATAAGCACCGAGGCATTGGACGCCGCAATCTTATCCACAGTTTTGAGAAGTTCCTTCATTTTTTCAGATTGCGCAATCAAACGACCCTGGTCATATTTGTCATTCAGGATCTCTTGGCGAAGTTCTTTGTTTTCTTCTTCAAGAAAATGACTGCTAAAGGCTTTTTTAACCAAAAATTCGAGTTCTTCAAGATTTACAGGCTTAGTCAGGTAATAAAAGGCGCCTTTTTTCATGGCTTTGACGGCGTCTTCAACGGATCCATAAGCGGTCAAAAGAATAACCTTAGCGGCTGGCGCTATGCTTTTGATCTTCTCGAGTAAAGTAATTCCATCCATTTCAGGCATACGGATGTCGGCAATTACCAAGTCAGGGGTTTCTTGCTGGAACATGTCGTAGGCTTCTTTGCCGTTACTTGCGATCATGACATCATAATCCAGGCTTTGCAGAAATTGTGTAAGTCCTTTCCGGGAACTGGCTTCGTCTTCGACAAGCAGGATGCTTTCAAGCATTGGAGCGCTCTTCTCCTTTCAGAATATAACCGGGCAATTGCAGCTGGGGCTCACGCATGGGCAAGAGCACCCGGAAAGTCGTTCCTTTTTTAATCCGGCTTGAAACTTCGATCTTTCCGCCGTGTTCGGCAACGGCATCGTAGACCATCATCAAGCCCAATCCGGAACCTTCCTTTTTGGTGGTGTAATAAATGTCAAAAATGCGCGGCAGGTCTTCTTCGGGGATGCCGTGTCCTTGATCCGCAATAGCGACAACGGCGCATTGTTCTTTATGAGTGACCGTGATGGTGAGCAAACCTCCTTTAGGCATAGCTTCCATTCCGTTTTTGATCAGATTCATAAATGCATAATAAAGACGTTCGCGGTCCAGAAGAAAGCGCGGATTTCCAGGATCCCGAATAAATTTGATCCTAATGCCATGAACTTCAAGTTGAGGTTTAAGGAATGTGACAGCATCAAAAACCACTTCATTAAGATCTTGAAGTTGGAAACGGAGCGGAGGTTTTCGTGTCGCTTTGAGAAAATTCTTAATGATCTTGTCTAAACGCCGAGTCTCATCCTGGATTTCAGTAACAGAGGCCTCAAGAAGCTTCTGTTTGGGGGTTGAGATCCCTTTGAGCTGTTTTTTAAGAAGTTCAAGGTGGATCGTGATGGCGTTCAATGGATTGCCGATCTCATGAGCAATTCCGCCTGCAAGCCGAATAAGGCTCTCCATCTTCGCGAGCATGGCCGCCTCGAATTCCTGCTCGGTTTGGGTCGTAATATCCGAAAGGATGAGGATCGTGGAATAAACCCCGTGAACCTCATAAGGGATTAAACGGAGACGAAATTGGATCTCTCGAGGTGAGAGTAATTTAAAATCATGAACGGTTCGCGTGCTGGGATGAATGAGATTCTCTTGAAGAAAGCGGGCTAAGGAATTGTCGGCAACTAATTTCCATAGAGGAAGCTTTGCCGCATTGCGCTTTTGAAGTCCGAGCCAAAGATCAGCTTGTCGATTAAAAAAATACGGGATCCCCGCGTTATCCGTGAGGATTATCCCCTCTTCGAGGTTGTCACAAGCTTCGATAATCAGGGAAACTTCTCGGCCGGTATCGACAAGTTTACGAAAAAGGGATTCTTTTTCGATCTGAGGGAGTCGGCTTTTAAGTTTTTGGAAAAAATCAACTTTTTCGATCATCGTGAAATGCGACCTTTTTGACTTTGTCGATGAATTCCCGGAGAAGGAGCGGATCTTTGACGCCGGGTTGAGATTCAACGCCGCTGGCCACATCGACCGCAAAGGGGCGGACACGTTCAACGGCTTGGCAGACATTGTGGATATTCAGTCCGCCGGCTAAGAAGAGTCTTTCGTGAACATATGGCCGATCTTCAATAATGTTCCAGTCAAAAGGGACGCCTGTCCCCCCTTTTTCGGATTGAGAAAAGGTGTCGAAAAGAAAGGCGCTGACGTTATATTCGTCGAGGCGTTTAAGGCTCATGGCATCTTTTACATGAAAGGTCTTGATGACCTGAAATCCTTTTTCCATAAATGAATTACAATACAGAGCCGTTTCCTCCCCGTGGAACTGGAGAAATTTAAGATCAAGTTGCTTGGCGATGTTTTCGACTTCTTTTTTAGGTTGATTGCAGAAAACGCCGACAAAATTCTTGAACTGAGGAAAACGTAAAAGGATGGACTGGGCATCCGCAAGTGTTACCGTCCTCCGGCTATTCGGAGCAAAAATAAAACCGAGATAATCCGCCCCCAATTCGATCCCAAGTTGGACATCGTTGATATTGGTATTGCCGCAAATCTTAACGCGCGTCATGCCGATCCCTCAACAAGTGAGGCCCCCTTTTTTCCGATTAATTTTTGCAATGTCCCTACGACATCCTTAGACCGCATCAGGGTCGAACCGACTAAAAATGCGCTGGCGCCGAGGGTTTTATAACGCAAAAGTTCATCATGAGTGCTGAGACCGCTTTCCACCACAATAGTGGCTTCCTTTGGAATATGCGGGATCAAATGTTGCGCCCGGTCCGGATCGACCTCTAGGGTTCGGAGGTTACGGTTATTGACCCCGATGATCGATGCGCCGGCATCGATGGCCTTTTTCAGATCCTCATCCGTATGGACTTCGACAAGGGCATCCATATGAAGTTCTTTGCCTAAGCTGAGGAGCTCTTGAAGCTCCTGTTCGGTCAAGAGCGATGCGATCAATAAAAAGGCGTCCGCTTCAAGAAGCGCACTCTCGTAAAGCTGATAACGCTCAAAGATGAAATCTTTCCGCAAAAGAGGAAGTTTAGTGACCTGTCTTACCGTCTTTAAATAGCTGGAACGTCCCTTAAAAAAATGAGGTTCCGTAAGAACCGAAATCGCTGCGGCGCCAGCATATTCAAATAACGCGGCTAAACGAAGCGGCTGAAAATCTTGGCGTAGTACTCCGGCGGAAGGCGATTCCTTTTTCAATTCGGCAATGATATTAAGATGTTTTGTGCCCGTAATTGCTTGGCGGAATGGACGTATATCGGGCCGCAGATTTTTTTCGACAATGCGCTGAAGGCGGTGCAGGGGCATCCGCTCCTTAAGCTCCTCAAGGTCTTTCCTTCTTTGTAAGAGAATGTTATTTAGGATCATAAGCTCTGGTTGCTTTAATGAGTTTTTGGAGAACTTGGTTCGCATTTCCGGAATCAAGAGATTTTTCGGCTAAAGCGATACCTTCTTGAACGGTTTTTGTCCGGCCCGAAACCGCAAGCCCAAATCCGGCGTTCAAAACGACAATATCTCGCGAGGGCCCGCGAAATCTTCCGGACAGGATCTTTTTTGAAACCCGTTGCCCTTCACGGATGGAACGGATCGTAAGAGCGCTTGATTTGCCGTGCAGAAAACCATATCGCTTGGGATCTATTGTCTCATAACGGATTCTCCCCCGTTTAATCCAAGCCAGGCGTGTCGGTGCCGAAATAGAGATTTCATCCATGCCGTCCATGCTATGGCATACAAGAGCAGCTTTACGTTTAAGCTTTGAAAGCACTTTGGCATAGAGCGGTAAAAGCCGTTCTTCTGCCACGCCCACCAGCTGGTAATCGAGCTCAACGGGGTTGACCAGCGGGCCAAGCAGATTCAAAATGGTCCGTTTTTTAAGCATTTGACGTAAACTTTGCATTTTCCCAAAAACAGGGTGATGCAACGGAGCATGGAAATAACCCAGACCGCATCTTCGAATATTCTGAAGCACAGCAGACGGCGGAATATTAAGCCGGACTCCTAAAGCTTCCATAAGATCTGAGCTTCCGGATTTTGATGAAATAGCCCGATTCCCGTGTTTAGCGACCTTGCCCCCTGCCCCCGCAATGACAAGCGCAGCCAGCGTAGAGACATTGATCGTTTTCCGGCCGTCACCCCCGGTTCCGCAGGTATCCATTAACGAGCGGATCCTTGTTTTTTGGGGTTTTTCCAAATTCCGCAATGCAGCCAAGCATCCGAGAATTTCCCCGTCCGTTTCCCCTTTTTTTGCCATTAAGAGAAGAAAGGCTTTGGCATAGGCGAGTGAAAGTTTTCCTGAGAAAAGCAGATTGAAGACCTTCCGAGCTTCAGGATAGGTAAGAGATCTGCTTTCAAGAAGTTTTGCTAACAGGCCATCTAAAAGAATAGTGTGTTTAAGCATATGATCAAGATGCCTTGAGAAAATTTTTGAGAAGCTGCATGCCCGAATCCGTCATGATCGATTCCGGATGGAATTGAACGCCCCAGGTCGAGTGGAGTTTATGTTTAAGACCCATGATCTCCTGATCTTGGGTCCATGCAATGATTTCCAATGTGGAGGGAAGGGATTTTTTTTCGACAAGCAGCGAATGATAACGGGTTGCAATAAAAGGGTTCGGGATCCCTTTAAACAAGGGATCTTTGCGATGATAGATCTTCGATGTTTTTCCATGCATGATGTTTTTAGCGCGGATGATTTTTCCGCCGAACACATACCCCAGGCACTGATGACCGAGACACACCCCTAAAATGGGGATTTTGCCGCTAAAACATTGAATTACATCATTAGAGATTCCCGCCTCTTTAGGCGTACAGGGCCCAGGAGAAATCAAGATCTGCCGTGGCCGTAAGCGTTTGATCATCGGAAGGGTGATCTCATCATTACGCCAAACTTTGGGATTAGCGTCGAGTCCGCCCAAATATTGGACTA
>CAYQTU010000049.1:0-11290 GCA_964420575.1 uncultured bacterium | reverse complement strand
GATAACATCCCCCATCGGGCACATCGGGCTTGTAAAAGTCATTTGAATGTCGGCCTGCTTTCCCTCCGGAATTTCGGAAACTTTCACCTGATAGATCAGCCCCAGTTCGACAATATTCACGGGAATTTCATAGTCATAGCAGAGACGAAGTTGATCCCAAATCTCTTTTTCAAGCGGATCTTTCGGGACAGAGGATTCCATTTTTACTCCGTGCTGACTTGTTTACCTGTAGGCTCCAAAGCTTCCATCATCGTATGCCAGGCTAACGACGCACATTTAACCCGCGTCGGGAATTCGCAAACCCCGGCCAGCGTCGCTAATTTCCCCACTTTTGAGACATCAAAGGGTTCGCCGATCTTGCGCGAGAGCATCTTACGGACTTCTTCAAAAAGCACCTTGGCTTCCTGCGGCGTTCTTCCTTTCAATGCCGCCGTCATCATCGAGGCAGAAGCCTTCGAAATCGCACACCCTGCCCCGTCAAAGCTGATGTCGCGGATCACTCCGTCTTCGACCTTAAGATAGACCTTGAAGTGATCCCCGCAAAGCGGGTTATATCCCTCCGCATTCGATGTCGGATCTTCAAGCGAGTGAAAATTCCTCGGATTCTTATTGTGATCCATGATCATCTGCTGGTAGAGATCGCGAAGATCGCCGTTCATTTGAACACCTCAGTGACCTGTTGAAGGGCATCCGCTAAAAGATCGATCTCCTTTCGGGTATTATAAAAAGCCAGAGAGGCCCGGGTCGTTGCCGGAATATTGAACCGCTGCATGACCGGCATCGCACAATGATGCCCGGCCCGGATCGCGATCCCCTGACGGTCCAGGATCGTCCCAATGTCATGGGCATGCGCTTCGCCGAGCACAAACGATAAGATGGCAGATTTTTTCTTTGCCGTTCCAAAGATCTTTAATCCCGGGATTTGCAGAAGTTTTTCGGTGCCGTATCGCAAGAGTTCCTGCTCATAAGATTCGATCTGAGCGATCCCGATCGATCTTACATAGTCGATCGCTGTGCCAAGTCCGATCACCCCCGCAATATGCGGCGTTCCGGCTTCAAATTTATACGGGAGATCATTGTAAGTTGTTTTTTCAAACGTTACGGTCCGGATCATATCTCCGCCGCCCTGATAAGGCGGCATTTTCTCAAGAAGCTCTCTTTTACCGTATAAAACCCCGATCCCGGTCGGCCCAAAAAGTTTATGCCCTGAAAACGCATAAAAATCACAATCTAAGTCTTGAACATCGACTGAGGTATGAGCCACGGCTTGAGCGCCATCTACGAGCACAGGGATGCCCTTCGCATGCGCCTCTCGGATGATCTCTTTTACGGGATTGATCGTCCCCAGGGCATTGGAAACATGAACCACAGAAACTAATTTAACTTTATCCGTCAGAAGTTTTTTAAATTCATCCCACATCAATTCTCCCGCGTCATTGATCGGCGCCACTTTCAACTTCGTTCCGATCGCTTCCCCGAGCATTTGCCAAGGGACGATGTTTGAGTGATGTTCCATATGCGTGATTAGAATTTCATCACCCTTTTCAAGAAAAGCACGGCCATAGCTCTGAGCCACAAGATTGATGGCTTCGGTGGTGCCGCGAACAAATAGAACTTCTTTCTCCGATCTCGCATGGATAAATTCTTGAACCTTATGCCGGGCGCTTTTATAACGTTTTGTCGCTTGTTCGCTGAGACAGAAAATACCACGATGAATATTCGCATTCTCTTTAGAATAAAATTCCTTCAGGGCATCGATTACGCTCTGTGGTTTTTGGGTCGTAGCCGCATTATCCAGATAAACAAGCGGTTTTCCGTAAACCTCCTCTTTCAGCAAAGGAAAATCTTTACGGATGCGTTCGACATCAAATCCGGGAACATGGGTCGGATTCATAACTTTTCCTCATCGTGTTTTATTTGTTCTTTCAATTGAGCGTCTACAAAACCGATTATCTCATTTTTCACAGGACTTGGTATTGATTCTTCGATCCCTTCCTGAACAAATCCCCGGACCAAAATACGATTTGCCTCTTTTTCGCCGATCCCGCGTGATCTTAAATAAAAGACCGCGTCCTCTTCTAATTGCCCAACCGCCGCGCCATGGCTGCACTTGACATCATCCGCCAAGATCTCCAACTCGGGCTGGGCATCGACTTTCGCTTGATCGGAAAGAACCAGATTTTTCGTGGTTTGAGAAGCATTGGTCTGCTGGGCCCCTTTACGGACGAGCACTTTACCGCCAAAGACCCCTCGTGACTTCCCGGCAAAAACCCCTTTAAAGAATTGCCGGCTTGTTCCTTTGGGTTTCTGGTGGTCCACAAAAGTTTGGTGGTCTAACAGTTGGTCCCGTTTCGAAAAAGACAGTCCTTTCAATTCACACTGAGCTTCTTCATCCAGCATGAAAACACGGCAGTTATTTCTCATGATCCTGGCTCCTGCAGAAACAGAAAGCGAAGAAAAAGAGCTGGCCTTTTTTTGGAGGACATACGTTGAGGCGATGTGAAAGGAGCGAGGGTCCTCATCTTGGACCTTATAATGTTTAAGTGAAGCGTTCTCCTCCAGGAGGATCTGAGATACGACATTATGGAAATAAACGTTATCATTTTTAGCCTCATAAGTTTCGATAACCGTCGCTTCGCTCTTCTGCCCCAGAACGATCAAATTCCTGGGCTGAAAAAGAGCTCTCGCCCCAGAAGCCGAAGCTACAAAGATAAGCCGGATGGGTTCTTCTACTTTTTGCCCGCCGGGGATATGGATAAAAACACCGTTTTGCATAAAAGACGTATTTAAATCCGTAAAGAAATCACGGCTTAATCCCGAGAAGTTATTCAAACACGGCTCCAAAAAACCGCTGTCTTCGCGAAAAGCCTGGCTTAAAGGAAGGACTTTGACCCCTGACCCCGAGACATTTTCTTTGGCAAAGTGCCCTCCCATAAAGAGAATGATGTTCTTGCTGTATTTTTCTTCAAAAAAGGCAAATTGGTCGTTGATCTCTTTTTGCGATGGGTATTTCGCTGGAATTTCCCAATTAGTTTCGCGGATCGGCGTGATATCGGTAAAATGCCAAGCTGCATCTTTTAAAGCAGGATATCCTTTTTGGGACAGATCCGATACCGCCCCTTCGCGCATCTCCGTCAGCCAATGCGGTTCTTGACGCAAATCCTTCTTTAGTTTTTCAAAAGTTTTGATGTAATGATCCACAGCATCGTTCATGTTGACCCTCCTAAGACCTTTGAGCCTCTCGGACCCATTCATAACCTTTCTCTTCAAGTTTAAAGGCCAGGTCTTTTCCTCCTGATTTCACGATCTTCCCTCCCAAAAGCACATGAATATGATCGGGCTGGATATAATTCAAGATCCTTTGGTAATGGGTCACAAGAATGATCGAGCGGGCAGAGCTCCTGAGACGGTTCACCCCTTCGGAAACGATCTTGAGCGCATCGATATCCAACCCGGAATCCGTTTCATCCAGAACCACCAGTTTGGGATTGAGAACGGCCATCTGCAGGATCTCGTTGCGTTTTTTTTCACCCCCTGAAAAGCCTTCGTTGACCGGACGGTTCAGGAAATTTTCATCCATTTCAACGATCTTCATTTTTTCCTTAAGGAACTCCAGAAATTCCATCGCATCCAGCTCTTCAAGCCCTTTGGCTTTGCGGATCTCATTCAGAGCAGCTTTCAGGAAATAGGCATTATTCACCCCCGGGATATCGATTGGATATTGGAAGGCCAAAAAAACCCCTTGCCGGGCCCGCTCTTCAACCGGCATCTTTAAAAGATCCTTTCCCTCATAGTGAACCGAACCTTTTGTGACCGTATAGGCAGGATGTCCGGCCAACACGCGTGTAAGGGTGCTCTTCCCTGAGCCATTAGGCCCCATAATAGCATGCACTTCTCCTGCCCGGACCTTAAGGTCGATCCCCTTCAGGATCTCAATATCTTCCACACTCACATGCAAATTCTTGATCTCTAACATTCTTTCCTCCTATCGCAAAATAAGCTCTTCATCCAACGCTTCCTTCAAGGCTCACGCCTAAAAGTCTTGAGGCTTCCACCGCAAATTCCATAGGAAGGTTCTTAAAGACCTCCTTGCAGAATCCATGAACGATCATGGAGATCGCATTGTCCGCGGACATGCCCCGTTGTTTACAATAAAAAAGCTGGTCTTCATTGATCTTGGAAGTTGTCGCCTCATGCTCGGCCCTGGAAGTCTTGTTGCTGACCTCAATACACGGAAAAGTATTCGCTCCGCACTGACTTCCCATTAAAAGTGAATCGCATTGGGTGTAATTTCTGGAGCCCTCAGCCTTAGGGGTGATCTTGACAAGTCCCCGATAAGTATTCTGCCCGAACCTTGCCGAGATCCCTTTGGAAATGATCGTGCTTTTGGTATGTTTACCGATGTGGATCATTTTTGTTCCCGTATCGGCCTGCTGGTGATTGTTCACGACGGCCACGGAATAAAACTCACCGATCGAATGATCCCCCTGCAAAATACAGCTCGGATATTTCCAAGTGATGGCCGAACCCGTCTCCACTTGGGTCCAGGAGATCTTGGAATGAGCGCCTTGGCAAAGTCCGCGCTTTGTCACAAAGTTATAGATCCCGCCTTTACCGTCTTTATCTCCGGGATACCAGTTCTGAACCGTGGAATACTTGATCTCCGCCCTTTCATGCGCCACAAGTTCCACCACCGCCGCATGAAGTTGGTTCACATCCCGGATCGGGGCCGTGCAGCCTTCCAGATAACTGACAAAACTTCCTTCATCCGCAACGATCAATGTCCTTTCAAATTGTCCGGTTTCCATAGCATTGATCCGGAAATAGGTCGAAAGCTCCATGGGGCAACGGACCCCTTTAGGGATATAGCAAAAAGAACCGTCGCTAAAAACCGCTGAATTAAGGGCTGAAAAGAAATTATCTGTGACCGGCACTACGGAGCCTAAATATTTCTGGATCAATTCGGGATGGTTCCGGACCGCCTCCGAAAATGAACAAAAAATGATCCCTTGTTCCTTGAGTTTTTCTTTAAAAGTCGTTGCCACTGAAACACTGTCAAAAACAGCATCGACCGCCACCCCTGCTAAACGTTTTTGCTCTTCCAAAGGGATCCCGAGCTTCTCATAAGTCCTTAAAATCTCCTGATCCACTTCCGCCAAACTTTTAGGCCCTTCGTTTTTCTGTTTGGGCGCGGAATAATAAATGATCTTCTGATAATCGATCGGCGGATACCGCACCGTGGACCAAACCGGTTCTTTCATCTTGAGCCAGGCACGATAAGCATTCAGACGCCACTTTAGCAAAAATTGAGGTTCTTTTTTCTTTTGGGAAATAAAACGGATAATCTCTTCGTTCAATCCGCGTGGCGCGGTCTCGGATTCAACCGGCGTTACAAATCCGTAAGGATATTCCTTGTTTAAAAAGGAGTCAGGATCGCTCATGCCCTCTCCTTCCGAAGCGTGAAAGCTCCGCATTTCCCGTCCCCGGCGATTTGCCCTTCAGCGATCGTTTCAAGCGTGATGGTTTGGTAAAGATTATCTAAGTTCTCTTTAGTCTGGTACCAGATCGGTTTCAACTTGCAGAGAGAAAAATGGGTGCAAACAATACTTTTGCGGCGTTTCGGATCGCAAAAAGCCTCGAATGTGCTTCCCTCTAAGGCCTCCACAACTTCTTTCAGGGTAATATCCGCGGCGGGACGCGTCAGGGTCCATCCACCTTTATTGCCTTGCTGTGAGGCGACAATCCCCGATTTTCTTAAACTTTGAAGGATCTTTTCCGTAAAAGTCACGGAGAATCCCTCATGTTCTGCGATCTCTTTGACCGTACTCGCTCCTGGCCATGGCTTTTTTGCCATATGGGCTAAACAAATCACTCCATATTCTGTCTTAGTCGTGTATCTCATGTTTTTTCTGCCTCTAGGGTAATTGTAACAAACCAGACTAATTTTGTCCAGTTTAAAGGAGCCCTGCTTCCCGAAAGAGGACTTCACATTATTTATTGCAGGCCTGGATGACTTTTACGGTCACGAGCATCCCGTTCCCCCACGGCCAAAGAAGGACGATCTCCATTCCTGTTTCTTTCTTCACAAGATACAGAGTTTGATCTTGGCGGATCCCGCCATAGGGTCGCGCGGTCAAGCTATCGGACCAGGACGGAGGACGGCCTGCGGGTTTAACGGGTGCACCAAAGTAATCTTTTAAAAGCGCCGAAAGAGGCTCGAGATTCTCTTTGGAGATCACGGCCTCAAAATAATTTTCCTCCCGGGTACGCCTTTCTTCATATTTCAATTCTTGGAGCGCATCGAGAAGTTCAGAAAAATTCATACCCAAACCTTCCTTAAAAATATCAAGATTTTACAGGCTCTGTAGAATGTTGAAGGGCGGATTTCACAAATTTAAAAGTCCGGAGGACCTCGAGAAAATCCCGATAATCAGAACTGAATCCCAACTCGGTATCCGTAAAAGTCACGGAATAGAGTTTTGGGCCAACGATCAGGATATAATTCAGATATTTTAAGGAGAGTTTCCCTTCCATCTGGGCTTTGAGAGGCCCGGGCCGGATCGTATAAATGCAATATTTGGCTTTGACACCATCCAGAAAAGTCAGCCCTTCAGTCCGAATATCGATCGCTTCATATTGCGGGCTGAAAAGTTCTTCCCAGCTCAGATCTTCGACTTTTTTTCCCCCCTGGACGTCCCGTACGCTTATATTCAAAGTGGCTTCTGTCCCTTGCAAAAAATAGGAGACTAGAACCCCGGCATACGCCGCGGGTTTCTGGACCCAACCTCCCGGAAGATTGACCCAGAATCCATTTTCAGCAGATTCAAATTTCTCCGCAAAGCCGAAAGGAATAATGCCCAACCCGGCCAAGATCAGGCCGGCAATGATCGCTCCGGCAATATAAGATTTGAATCGGCGCCTTTTTACCATGCGAGTTTTTGTCCCGACGATTGCCCTTCTGCATCCTGCCCTTGTGCAGTTTTTTGATGGTTGAGATATTGTTCGGCCCGCATCATAGCCTCGCGGCAGGCCTGATCCATGCATTTAAAAGTGGGCGGCGGCACCGCGGGCTGAGAGACTTCTGTAACACATCCGCTTATACTTATCAAAAAAAATATGGCGCAAAAAATTTTAAAGGGTGTCATTGTCCCGTCATATTATTTTAATCAACTTCGTTCATAGAAACAATACGATCAAAAAGGGACCCCACATAGGAATTCCCGTTTAGATCCAGATCTGAGACCACCACTTGATTGATCCGGCGCTTCTCATCCTTGACCGGATCAGGGCCAATGCGTTCGGCCCACGTCGAATGGATCACATAAAATTGGTCTCCTACTTTTCCTAAGTAGATCATTTGATGGTGCGGCATTTTCAAAAGAGTGATCCCTGGCCTTGCATCTCGAAGGATCATTTGTTTTTCCGCATCGCTTTCGCCGGGCTCAAAGAACCCTAATTGCGTCCCGATCAATGCCTGCTGCTTGGAATCTCTGGGAAGATCCACTCCCAAACTTAAAAAAACATCATGGACGAATCCTGAACAGTCGCGTCCATTATACATTCCTCCCCATCCATAACGCTGGCCCAAAAGCTTGAAGGCTTGGCGGATCGCATTAGCTTGCGTATACGCCGGATACCCTTGAGTCACATCGCTCTTCTTATTGATATACCCCTTAGTCAGCCCTGCGCTTCCTCCTTCTTTACGATAAGGCACCCAGACCACATAAGCACCGGGGACACTGTCGACCTTGGTCGTCTTTCCGACCGCTTGCCCAGCGTCGAGCCGTTCTGTTTTTTTTGTAACTGATCGAATCCCTTCGGAAGTTCCAGGACTTGCTAAAGGGATCACGGTCCCCATCGACGGCCTGAGCAGCACTTGGATCAGATCTGCCTTTTTAAAAAGACGGGTACTTTCTCCCGTGACAACTAAAAATCGATTTGATCTCGCATATTTTTTCATTTCATCCCTAGACGGGAAAACAGCGATATCTTTAGCTTGAACCCACCCTCGCACATAGGGCGCCTGAATATAAACCCATTTTCCGTCACGCGACACGTGGTAGATCCCTACCGGCGTCCAAAGCTTGATCAATGTAAATTGCAGCTGATCGAATTCGTAATCATCCGGCGCTTCGATCATCTTCATGGTCGTCGGCAAGGCTCGAACAGATGTTGCCCGCACCGCAACCCCCCACTTCATCTTGATCTTTGATGGCACCTGCTCGATCTGAATAAGCGGCTTTAAAGTCTCTTCAAAAACACTCTTAGGGACCGTCCTTCCTTCAGCATCAAAAAGCTTCCGCCCGCTTAAAGTCTTATACTCATTCTGCAAGACTTCCGTGATCTGTTTCCCTGGACGCGTGAGATCCAGTTTGAACACATCCACACATTCAGGGATCATGCTGCGGATCTCGTCATTGAAATGTTTCAGCTGCTCAGGTGTTTTTATGGGTTTCTCGGCGTTCGGGATCTTTTTGATCCAATAGCCAGGGTTCAGCATAGCCGAAGTCGTACTCGTCAACATCAAAGGACCTTTCGGAAGCGGCGGAAGATCTTCGGCCCAAAGAACGCCCAAAAAGCAAATAAAAAAAATACTAAAAATGACGACGCTGATTTTTCTTCTCATGATCAAAATATCTCCAATCCTATTAGGGGGGATTATAATTTTTTTTATTAAAAAAACCAACCTTGTTTACACCTGCCGCCATACCTCATGTATAACGGCTTTGACCTTGTTCTTCTTAATCAAGCTATCATCTATTTTTTGAGTCTAAACCCATAAGAAATCTGGCCGTTGCACGCCCTGCGGCCACCCCGCTGGACCAAGCCCATTGAAGATTGAATCCTCCGATACGGCCATCCACATCCAGGATCTCTCCGGCAAAAAAAAGCCCCGGACAGAACTTTGATCCCAATGTCCTGGGATCAACCTCCTTCATGTCGATCCCTCCCGCGGTCGCTTCGGCCTTGGCATACCCCAAAGTTCCGGAGATCTCCACCGGACAGTGAAAAAGAGCTCGGACCAATGCTCCGCGTTTGGAGCGGCTTAGTTCAGCAAATGAGATTGCTTCGGGAATATCACCCTTACGGAACAGAACTTCCACTAGCCGTTCCGGGAGTTTTTGCGAACAGAACTTTTTAACACTACCTTTGGGATTTTTTTGACCGTTCTCGATTAACCGTTCCAGAAATTCCGATTCGATCTCAAAAGGGAGAAAATTAACAACCAATGACGGTTTTTGTGATTTTAAACAAAGCCAGTGGCGACTGATATCCAAGACACTTGGTCCGCTGAAACCGAAATGCGTGAAAAGCAACGCCCCTTGGGAAACAGCACCTTTTCTCTGCCCGCAATCAAGGGTCAGCCGGACCGGCAACGAAATCCCCGTAAGATTTTTCCAATCCGGGTCATGCGTTGTTAACGGAGTCAAAGCCGGCAAGGTCGGGATGACCTGATGCCCCAAGGCTTTTGCAAGCACGTAGCCGGAACCGTCGCTTCCTGTTTCAGGATAGGAAAGCCCACCGGTTCCAAGAACGACCGCCCGAGCAAAGTAGCGAAATCCTTTTCCTGCGACCTCAAAGGTCCCGTCGGTCCTTTTAACGCTATTTGTTCTTTGAGAGGTTTCAAGCCGGATCTGCCTTTCTGACAAAACCCTCAGCAAAGCTTCCAAAACCGTCCGAGCAGATTGCGTAGCCGGAAAAAGCTTCCCTTCTTCTTCCGGGACCATTTCCACTCCCAGCGATTTAAAAAAAGCGACCGTTTGTTTTGACGTAAATCCGGCAAGAATGTTCCGCACCGTACGCGTCTGGCCTGCCACATAATCACTTTCACAGACCCGTTGATTGGTAACATTACAGCGTCCGCCTCCGGACATGAGGAGTTTGGCCCCGATCCTGTTCTTCTGTTCCAGGACCAAGATGCGCAGATCAGGCTGTTCGGTCGACGCTGTGATGGCCGTCATGAGACCCGAAGGACCGGCTCCAATAATGATCAGATCAAAAATATTTTGAGAATTTTTCATAAAGACAAAAAGCCATCGGAGTTTGCACCGATGGCTTTTAAAAATATGCCGTTTTATTCGCTAAGAAGGGTAACTTTCTTCATCGTCACCGCCGTCCGGGGTTTATCTTGAGCATCCCGAGGGACATTAGCGATCGCATTAACGACTTCCAGCCCTTGCGTCACTTGTCCAAAAACAGAATGACGATTATCGAGCCACGGGGTCGGTGCATCCGTAATAAAAAATTGGCTCCCGTTCGTGTTAGGTCCTGCATTCGCCATCGAAAGCACTCCGGCCTTGCTGTGGCGCAATTTAGGCGAGAACTCATCTTTAAATGTATATCCTGGCCCTCCGCGTCCCGTACCGGTCGGATCACCCGTTTGGATCATAAAATCAGGGATCACCCGATGGAAGATCAATCCGTCATAAAATCCTTTTTGAGTAAGCTTTTTAAAATTCTCAACCGTTTGCGGCGCTTCCGCAGCATACAGGTCGGCATAAATATCCCCCATCGAAGTTTCGATTTTAATTTTCACGATCTGTGGCTCCTTTTGGATGTTCTTTTCTTGAAGTTGATTGGTCTGAGAAAACAATTCATCGCTTTGCCGCGGACCTGTCTCCGTCATCTTTGACGAGACACAACCGGCAAAAAGAAAACATAATGAGATTAACCATATTTTTTTCATGCTGTCTCCTTTGGGATATGGAAGCGTCATTATACCTTAGAAGTTTGGAGCTGACTACGGGTCCTTGCGTATAACCTAGTTGCCTTTTTATTCTTTTAACCCATAATATCCAAAATCGCCATGAAACTTAAAACTCTGTTTTTATTATCGGGTCTTATAGTGCTCTTGGGGTTCGCCTTCATCCATTTCCGTTCTGTATGGATATCTCCGCTTTTGGAATCGACCGCTAATCAGCTATCTCGAGAGGTCTTTAAAAACTCCATTCGGATCGGCAAAGCGGATCTTGATCCTCACTTTAAATTACACGCCGAAAACATTGTAGGGCAACTTCAAACTCGGCAGGGCCCCTTACCTTTAGAGCTTCGTTTCTTGGCTTCCAAAACTTCTTTAACGGATCTTTTATTTCAAAGATCCTTAACCTTTGATTTTTCAGGATTACGCCCTGTAAAAGGGACCACGCCGGGGTTACAAGGCTCCGTCATGATCCAGCCTGGGCCCAAAGGATTTATAGAAGTCCGGATCTTTTTTGAGCAGACTGATCTTAAAGATTGGACCTGGCTCGACCCTCAGAATCTGAACGGGACGAGCGGAAGCATGAATGGT
>CAYQTU010000048.1:0-11473 GCA_964420575.1 uncultured bacterium | reverse complement strand
AAGTCAGACCGTAACCGCAGTGTCCCTGGTTCGATCCCAGGCGGGGGAGCCATTCAACACCCCCGTGCGAACCAAAGATCTGGTTCGCACGGGGCTTTCTACACTTGAGCCGCCGGGGCCTTTTGGAGTGTAGGGCGCGTTGCCATCATCAGGCGGCGGGGTCCAGTCCGGCGGGTCCTTCAGGTCAAAAGCCATTTCAGGGATATCTCCCCAGAACAATACTCTTACCTTTTCCGGCGTATAGATCACTTCCTTCACGAGCAGTAAGATCAGATTCCTTTTCTCATCAAAAGAGAACGTCTCAAACACCTTCGGGAATTCCTTAAAGAGTCTCGAAAAGGTGTCCGCGTCGATCACATGCTGGCTCAAATGCTGCATGTTGGTTTCGATCCGTCGGACCTCGTCTTCCAGCTTCTCCTTTGAACCTTCCAGATCGGACATTTCCTTCACGATCCCGCGTGATCTTTTCCTGTCCATATCCGCCGTTTTGACAAATTCGATAAGGTTCTTTAATTGCTGGTTGACCTTGGTTAGCTGCGCTCCCGCGCGTTCCTTTTCCTTCCGCAAGGGATCCAGTCCTTGCTTGGCGTGAACGTTGGCCTTCTCGATGGATTTTTTCAGAAGCGCCTGGTTATTTCCGAGCTCTTTGAATTTTTGAATAAGGAATTCTTCCAATTCATCTGCCGAGACCGTGCGGACCGGACAGGCCTTCTTGCTCTTAATGACCGCGGCGGTGCACCGGTAATAAAGGTACATCTTGCCCTTCTTTTCCTTGGACGAATTGGTCATGGTGCTCCCGCAATGCCCGCAGGTCACAAGGCCCAGGAAGATCATTTCATACTTGTTCTGTTTGAAGGTCTTGTGGGTCTCGCGGTTGCTAACCAGAATATTCTGGACGCTATCCCAAAGCTTCTTGTCCGTGATGATCGGCTTGTGTTCGCCGTCGAAGATGTATTGCTTCCCGTCCTTGTCCCTGAACCGTACTTTCCCGATATAAAAATTGTTGGTCAGGATGTTCGAGATCTTTTTCTTGTCGAACTTGGTGCTTCCCGCCGCGTCCTTCCCCCGGACATAGAATTTCTTGGTCCGGTAGCCCATTTCATTGAGCCGGTCCGCGATCTTGCCCATGGAGGCCAGCTTGGGATAAAGCTCGAAGCAAAGCTGGACGATCTTCGCCTCTTCTTTGTTGATCACAAGCTTCTTTTTTTTCACGTCGTAGCCGAGCGGTACGAACCCGCCGCACCACATACCCCGCTTGGCCATAGCAAAGCGCTTGTCGTAGGTCCGCTCCTGGGACATCTCCCGCTCGAATTGGGCGAATTCCAGCATGATGTGGAGGAGAAGCCGTCCGGCCGGAGAAGTGGTGTCAAAGTGCTGGGTGGTGGAAACGAATTTGACGTCATGCTCGTTGAAAACTTCGAGAAGAGAGTAAAAATCCTTGTGGTTGCGGGTAAGGCGGTCAATCTTGTAGACCACCACGGTCTGGATGCGCTTCCGCTTGATATCTTCGATAAGCTGTTTCAGGGCGGTACGGTTGAGCGATCCCCCGGACTGTCCGGCGTCCTCATAAACCTTGAAAACCTTCCAGCCGAGGGATTTTTGACTTTCGATATACGCAACACAGCTGTCTCGCTGGTTATCGAGCGTGGAGTATGTTTGCGTCTCCGCCCGCTCATCCACCGAGACCCGTGTATAGACCGCGCAATTAATGACATTATCTTTCGTGGTTGGGTGCATAACGATATTATATCCATCAGGCGAAAAAATGGAAGCTGTTTTAGAAAGATTCTGGGGATTCAAGATCGCCTTGGCGCGACTCAAAAAAGTCTCGGGACTTTTTTGAAGTATTAGCGGGGCAATTAGTGATTTTCTTTCAAAATCCGTCCTTTTTTTCTATCCGATTTATCCTGGGAAATACAGCCGGAAAAGTTCAAAGCTGACGCCAACGGCTTTTTTGTTTGCGAGGGGTGGGGGCGAGGGTATACTGTCCCAAAAATCAGAGGAGCAGGTATGCCTATAACGTCGCCTCTAAGGGCGAGGCGAAAACAGTTTGGATGTGACCAGAGCGGGCCCAAAACCCGTTTTTTTATTTTTATGGATATTAACCGATGTATATCTTTTGAGACGATTTTTACAGTTCCTCAAAGAAAGCGCAGCTAGACATGGTAGGTCTCCATTTAAGGCATCGCGAGAAAACTGGGGAATTGGCAAGGCAGTTACGACAGCCGCAAGTCTATAGTTGGTTGGTTCGTAATGGATATTTCCCCGAGGCTTATGTTTTACCTCCTTGCTTTATTGTTATTAAAACACCGCGTTATGGTGGAAAAAAATTCTTTTTACACACAAAAAGCAGATTTGCTGTTGAAATTTCGGAATATGTTAAGGTCCAATTTCCGAAAACCGAATTAACCGACAGAACGTTTGGGGTTGTTAATCCTAAGCTGCATTCAGATGTCGCGAAGGACATCGCTAAGAATTGGCGGTTATTTCTCAAAGTGATGTTCCATAAGGAGAACGTAGTAAGTTCCTACAGCTTTCCTATTCCTATCGATTTAAAAAATCCTGGTGAGCTTGGTAAGCTGCGTGGTGGGCGAATGATATACGAGTATATCGAGATGGCCGAAAACGATCTTGCGACGATGGCCTATCGGTATAAATATTTGATGAAAACGGATGTGAAAAATTTCTATCCTTCCATTTACACGCACAGCATTGCGTGGGCACTGCATGGGAAAAAATATATCAAGAAAGGAGGTAATAGATATGATTTTCGCCTGGTTGGAAATCGGCTCGATAAGCTTTTTCGTAACATGAATGATGGGTGTACCAATGGAATTCCGATAGGCCCCGTCGTTTCGGACATGATGGCAGAATTAATTCTCTCAAGCGTAGATTTGAGGCTCTCAAGGGAATTGCAAAAAGCTAGTCCCTTGAGCAATTGCGTCATCGTTCGATTCAAAGATGATTATAGAGTCTTGTGCAAAGATGAGGAGTCGGGGCGTAGTGTTCTAAAAAAATTACAATTAGCACTAAAAGAATTTAATCTTGAGTTGAATGACAGCAAGACAGAGACGCACCAATTACCCGATGGTCTTTTTAGGGGTTGGGTGTCGCAATACTATTCAGCAAACCCATATCCAAAGCGATATTATGACTTCAAGCGATTTAAAGAGGTGTGTTTGGCTGTCATGAAAATCGAAAAAGATTCACCGGGGACAGGCGTCATCGAGCGGTTTCTGGCAGATTTGGTAACAAAAAAATACCGTCTCAGAATGTCGCTTACACCGAAGCATATTGACAAAGTAATCAGCTTGCTGCTTATGTTGGCCACCCTCAGGACAAAGGCATTCCCCAAGGTTCTAGCGATTATTGAAGCTATCATCAAAAGACGCTCTGCTAGGACGCCAGCAAGAAACATTGTTTTGCATTTAAAGGAATATCTCGAATTCTTGCGAAAGAACGAAGAGGATAATAAGTATTTAATAGCCTGGATAGTGTATTTCATGAGATCCAACGGATTTGATGCGAATCTGGGTAAGAAACCATTTAAAGATTCTGTCGTGCGGGCGGTAGCAACCAGCAGGTTATCCTTTTGGAAGGAATGCAAGGATTTTCAAATATTTCAAGGGGTGAAAGCTTCTTCTAGAAGGATTAGTCTGCTTAGGCATCTTGATGTGTTTCAACCGCAATAAAAGAAAAAAAATAAAAAGGCATCTGGTTCTTCGGGGACGCGTGGCGCATAGCGAAATGGCGCAGGTTATCTGCCCCTTGGGTATCCGGTACCGTTCGATGTGCGCTCTGGAACAAAATGACCGCATAGATGAATTAATGCTTTCAGGTAATAGCTCTTGAAATCTGTGGTGACTCAAATGGAAAAACATTGCATGAAAACCAATCCGTTAGGTGATTTAAGAGCAGAACAAGATCAATACATGTTGGACCATGCTTTCTATGAGACGCCCGAATATAGGTCTCTGATTGAGGAAAGCAAAAGGCGTATTGTGATTGGCCGTCGGGGAACAGGGAAGAGCGCGCTTCACTACAAATTAAAACGCTATTTGCGTGATGCGGTTAAAACCATAGTAATAGATTTAACCCCCGGCGAAGCGGATGTCATAGGGTTGCGTGGCCTTTTTTCCTTGTTTGGAGAAAAACAAAGTTATTTGCGCGCCGCATGTAATATTGTCTGGCAATACGCCATCCTAAATGAAATTCTTGTGGATTGTGTGAAGAATTATAAATTAAGTGCCGAGCAAAAAGCTGATATCCGTGTTTTAGCGCAAGCTTGGTCGCAACGTGGCATAAACCTTACTTCGCGACTTTACTCAGCTTTAGAAGAAAAAGTCGATATCTCTGTCCCCGTTGAAAGAAGAATAGCCGTACTTGCAACATCTCTGGGAATTACCAACCTTCAGAAAATGACAGCAACTGTGCTTGATGACGCTCACTATTCCGTGAGAATTCTGGCTGATCGATTGGATGATGGGTATGAACCGGATTCTTTGGGTGTCGCGATTTTAACGGGCCTGCTATACGCCCTAGACCAACTTGGCACGATCTTGCCTCGCACAACAGCAACCGCATTTTTGCGCGATAATATTTTTCGCGCGATACAATTACAAGATCCAGACTATTCGCGAAATATTGAAGGCGATGTGCTCAGGTTGCATTGGGACGAGCAAAATCTTCTAGAGATGATATGCAGTCGGATGCAGCAAGTATTTAATTTAGGTCATGATAGAAGCCTCAAAATTTGGAACACCATAGCCTTTCGCGAATTAAATGGCATAACTGGTTTTAGGCGATGCTTGCGTCAAACGTTGTATAGGCCAAGAGATTTAATTCTTCTTATGAATAGAGCCTTTAATCATGCTTTGTCGAATAAACGAAGTGAAATTTATGAGGATGATGTTGATGCCTCCGCGCGAGAGATATCTTGCTCGCGACTAGATGATTTGAAAAAAGAATATGAAGGAATAGTTCCGGGTTTGAGTCTTTGCATTCAAGTTTTTTCAGGGGCTAGTGCGAAAAACAGTTTCGAGAGCATAGAAAAGTTGCTTTATGAGGTTATCAATAATGAGAGTTTGACGCCTGCGGAAATTCAAACATTAAAGATCTTTCAGAAGCCGGAAGAAATTGTTAAATGCCTTTTTAGCATTGGTTTCTTAGGAGTGTGGAAAAAAGAGGCTTCGAGTTTCGTTTTCTGTCACGATGGAAAAGATCCTGATTTTCTAGTCGCGAAGGAAACGCAATTACTCGTGCACCCGTGCTATTGGATAGCGCTTAATATCGCAGAGGAAATACTACATTCAACAGAGGTAGATGAAATCCATGATGAGTACGATATAGAAGTCTCATCCGAAACACCCGAAATTAGAAAAAAGAAGCTTGGCCAGCTAATGAGTGAACTGGCAAAGATCCCTTCTGGAATTGAAGGTGCCGCGGAGTTTGAGGAGTGGTGTTTGACAGTGCTGAGGATCGTATTTGCTGGGGGGTTGGTTAGTGCAGAGCTGCATTCAAATAAAAATGCAACGCAGCGCAGGGACGTTGTTGCTCGAAACAATGGAAAAACCGATGCGTGGCAGCGAATTCTCAATGACTACGGCACCCGACAGGTGATATTTGAGGTCAAAAACTTTTCAGCTGATTTGGGCGCTCAAGAATATAGACAGATGCTATCCTACTTGACCGGCGAATATGGTCGTTTAGGCTTCATAGTTAACCGGGCTGAGAGCGTAAATTTGGAAAAGGGTAAAGAATTGGATTGGGTCCGCGAAATATATCATGAACATGAACGAAGGATAGTCGTGAAATTGCCTGCGAGGGTGTTGGTGGATTTGCTTTCCAAATTACGAAGTCCAGAAAGAACGGATGCCGCTGATAAAACGATAGATAAGCTGTTAGATACTTATGAAAGGTTATATTTGCGGCTTGGCGCTACACCTAATAAAAAATAGGACTGTGGCCTCTCGATTGTGTGCCGAGGGTTCCACGGAAAAGCCTTTGATCTATGAGCGAGATAAAAGTGCTGACGGAAAAGATTAAGAAATTCAGGGACGAGCGGGACTGGATGCAGTTCCACAATCACAAGGACGTGGCCCTGTCCCTGGTGCTGGAGGCGGCAGAGGTTCTCGAGCATTTCCAGTGGAAGAAGCCCGAGGAAGTCGAAGCCCACGCCAAAGCTTTCAAGGACGAGATTGCTGATGAGCTAGCCGATGTGGCGATGTACCTTTTCGAATTGGCCGATAACCTCGGCATTGATCTGGCCAAAGCAATCGACATCAAACTCGCCAAGAATGCCGCCAAATACCCCGTCGCAAAAGCAAAGGGCTCGGCTAAAAAATACACAGAAATATGACTTTCTCGAAAATGTGCGATAGCTGCTTTCGGGACGGAGTCTATTTCTTCAGGAAGCTCGAAAGCTCTGTTATAATTTTCAAGTTTAAATCATGAAAGGATCGCTATGTCAAAATTGAAAGTTTCAGACATCATTGAAATTTATGAGGTCACTCGGAAGAATAAGTCAGAGGGACAGCGTTTCCCGGATATTTGGCGGGAAGTAAAAAAAGAATTTCTCGAGCTTGCCTTGAAAGAAAAAGTGTCTGATCCGGGGCAATGTTGGAAAACAACAAGCGGTAAAGCGTTTGAAAGAATTACGATAGAATTCATTTTAGAGATTGTTACCAGGAAGGAGTTCCGCGACCAGGGGATCTCTGCTAGCTCATATTATGATCTGGATGCGAAAGAGAAGAAACGGCTATCGTATGAGCTGGTTAGGAAATGCACCGATGACCGCATTGAAATATCGAATGAACCCGACATCATCATTTTTAAAAATGATAGGCCGCGCGTTTTAGTGAGTTGCAAGAGTTCTCTTCGTGACAGAGTGAGTATGGACCTTTTTTGGGCTCTTGAGTATTCTAGGCGGAACTATAAATATACTTTGGTGTGTGCAGAGACCTCCCACGCTATAGGCAGCTGCAAAAAGCCAAAGAAGCCGAGAAAGCTTGCTGAGGCAATCTATGATCGTCTTTATATTGTGAATGGCGATATGGAGTATTGCGACATTGTAAGACCCTTCCATGATATTGAAAAAGACCTCAAGCACTGGCTCTTCGAATAATGGATTTCAAAAAGCTGTAATCCATTTTTGTTAATATGGCTATGAAGAAAAGATTCGACGAAAGGCAGAAAGAAATGTTTGCTGAATTTCCGACAAAAAAAAAGAAGCCAGCGTTCACCTTTATAGATCTCTTTGCTGGCGTGGGTGGTATGAGGATCGCTTTCGAGTCAGTCGGAGGGAAATGTATTTTTTCTTCGGAATGGGATCCGTCGTCCCAAAAAACCTATGAGGCTAATTTCGGCGAAATCCCGCATGGTGATATTACAAAAATAAAAGCGGATCAAATAGATGATTTTGATTTCTTGGTGGCTGGATTTCCTTGCCAGCCGTTCAGCTCTATTGGACAACGGCAAGGGTTTATGCACGCAACTCAAGGGACTCTTTTTTATGACGTTTTGAGGATTCTCAAGGATAAGAGGAAGAGCGCTAAGCCCAAGGCGTTTTTGTTGGAGAATGTTCAAGGGCTTGTTACTCACAACAACGGCAATACGTTAGATGTCATACTAGCTGCTTTAGATGAGATCGGTTACAAGGTTTTTTGGGATATCTTGGATTCAAAGTATTTTGGTGTACCACAACAACGAAAGCGAATTTACATCGTTGGGTTCAGGAAAGATTTATTTGGTGACCATATCAAGTTTGAATTCCCCGATGAGAGCGGTGAATTAGTGGATATTTGTGATTTTCTGGAAAAGGGAAAGAAAGGCTACTCTATTTCAAAACATCTCCAGAAGAGTTATCTTTTTAAGAAAAATGATGGACGCCCAATAATTGTAGATTCCAGATCTAAAGGGCCGATCAAAACGCTAGTGGCCTCCTACCATAAAATTCAACGATTGACTGGTACATTTGTAAAAGATGGCGAGACTGGAATCAGGTTGCTTACCGAAAATGAATGCAAGGCTATCATGGGGTTTGATAAAAATTTTGTTATTCCAGTCTCTCGGACACAAATGTATAGGCAAATGGGCAACTCTGTAGCCATCCCCGTTGTGAAAGCTATTGCAAAAAAAATAGTTCAAAAATTAAGAACGTATAAAGCCTGAAACTTTATGGTGGATATCTGGTCACCTGCAAAACGAAGTCAGGTGATGTCGCGGATCAAAGGTAAAAACACAAAACCTGAAATATTGGCGCGGCAACTATTGCGGAGCTTGGGGTGCCGCTACACTCTTCATTCGAAAAATCTGCCGGGTAAACCCGATATCATTCTTCCAAAGCGGAAGCTGGCTATTTTTGTTCACGGTTGTTTCTGGCATTGTCATGGACGGTGTCGGGAAGGAAGAATTCCCGCGACTCGCCGAGGGTATTGGAAGCCAAAGCTTTTGGCCAATCGTGCTAGAGATACAAAAAAAAGAAGTAAGCTCAAGAAGTTGGGTTGGCGCGTCTTGACTATCTGGGAATGCCAAGTAGAAAAACGGCCAGACAGCGTTGTTAAGAAATTGATAAAAGCTATTCGCAGCGGTAAAACAAATCCGTAGAGCGGTGGCCGGAACCAAGCGGTGGATTGGGATTTTGCCCCCCCCCACTAAATGGAAAGCCGCGAAAGTAAAAGGCTGATATGGTGGAAGAATATTTTAAGTATAAAGAGTTGCAGAATCCGCCAATACGAAGAGCCGCGTATAGTGATCGGACCGCATGGCTCATGGCGGAGATGTCTCAGCTGGCCTATTTGAAGTTTGAAGACGATCCAAGCGAATTGCAGGCCGCCTTAGCTAAGGCTGATTTCCAAATCGTCGGCCAACCATTCAATCGTTTTGGGACGCAAGCATTTTTAGCGCGTAGAGATTCCGATAAGATGGCCGTTCTGTCTTTTCGCGGAACTCAGATGGAAGGTCTTACGCTGGAGACGCTTTTGGATGTCTGCGCTGACGTGTATGCCACATTCCAAACAGATGAAAACGGAGTAAAGACTCATAACGGATTTCGATGTGCATTTCAAAAAATTGAAAAAGAAGTTATGGCGAGATTAGAAGGGTTGAAGGGCTATGCGATTTATATTACAGGGCATTCTCTCGGAGGGGCGCTTGCCCTAGTTGCGACCCAAGCAATTAATTCTGATAATTTGGCAGCTTGCTATACATTTGGAAGCCCCAAGGTTGGCAATGAAGAATTTGACGATGCAATCAAAGCTCCTATTTACAGAATCGTTAATGCCTATGATATGGTTCCCCTTTTACCATTCACATGGATTTTGAAGCCGATTATTTGTCTTGCGGACAAAAAAGTATCGAGGGAGAAAATCAAACTATTTTTAAAAGATTTTCAAAAATATCGACATCACGGGGATCAGAGATGTTTGACAAATGCGCCGGAAAGCGAAGCGAAGGTTTTGACGGAATATAGCGAGTTATTCAGATCCTTGCAATTGCTGCGCGAATCATTCGTGACATCGAAGGATATTGGCGTTCAGCACCATGATCTGAAGCAATATCGCAATAAATTAGCTCAATGGGCCTTAAAGCGATCGAACGCTTAACGAACTCACAATGGATCAGCTTATAACGTTACCTGATCCAATGAAGTAAGCCGCGATTTCCTCTTTTCGATCCACTTTTTCAGGTCGTTCTCCTTGATCTTGTAGAGGCTCCCGAGCCGGAAATAGGGGAGACCGTCCGCGAACATCATCTCGATCGTTGCCCGGCTCACGCCCAAGTATTTGGTGGCTTCCTTCATGCTCAAGACGCGGTCCTTGGTTGTGACACTTCCGATCTTGTTCACAACCTCTTGCTTCAATTCCGAAAACAGCTTTTCCACTCCCCTGATCGATTCTTTTTGATACTTGAAGTAGGTCTTCATGTCCTCTACCGCGCCGCTCAGAGATTTATTGAGTGTCAAGATGGCATGCTCCTTAAAGAACCGGTGCAGCCGGTCGATGTTGCCCCGGATCTCTTTGATCTCCTTCATGAACGATGCGCGGTCAATGATGTTTCGGGGCTGTTCGGATAGCTTGTGCTGGGCTTCGCCGAGCTTCTTTTGCAATGTCTGCTTGAGCCGGATGCGTTCTTTCATTTCCTCGATCTCTTTCCCGAGTTCGGCATTTTTCAGCTCCACCAGTTTGGGGTCGTACTTGAAGTCCTTGTTAAATCGCTCCATTTCCTCAGCCAGCCGCATGGCATTCTGCGCATCGTCGACGACCTCCTGAAAGCGTTCCGCCTCCTTTATGGATTTGAAACGGCGGCTGAGCTTAATCCCGTTCTGGACCCATCCGACATGGATCCCGCCATTAGCGCCTAGCGATATCATGCAACACCTCCTCTTTTGAGTTTTGACCTTCTCCCCATGGTCCTTGGCCCTTTTCCCCGGCTCGAATTTAATCGAGATGAAATTTATTTCAAGCTTAAAAACCTTCACAAACCGTTCACACCCTTGTCTTAAACGGACCTCCCATGAGGGGATGAAAGGAGGCCGACGGGGCGAAAACACCCGCGGCCGGAACCGCTGAAAAATTTATTTCTAGCTTAGGAATGTTCGTTTGGTGTGAACGACCATGTCATAACTCGACCTCCCATGAGAGGCTTGTTTGGGGGGAATTGATGTTTTGGTTTCCGGCGAATCCGGAGTCTTTCCGGAGGACTTAATGGATTCGATCGATGTTCGTGACAATTTATTTCAAGCTTAGAGATGTTCGCAAACGTTGAACGGCAAGCTCTTAACTCCATGTCCCATGAGGGGTATCTCATCACCGGAGGCTTGATTACCAGGGTCCGAAAGGAGCGGAATGCACCATGAGCAAGGAACCAATTGAAGCAGTAGCCGAACAACAACCAACCGCAAGTTTTAAAAATCCCACAACATCCAAGCGCCATAGGATTCCCGGCAGATTCCCCAAAGTCCGGTCTGTGCAACTGACAGCCCGCGATCTTTTGATCTTCCAGCTTTTGCAGGCGGAAGGCGCGAAAACCTCCGCGGATCTTTCCCAGTGTTTTTGGGACAACCGTTCCAAGAAAGCCAAAGCCGGTTTCCAGCGCATCCGTCTTTTAATTGAATTCGGTTTTCTTGAGCGCGGAAATCCCAAGCTTCTCTATCTTTCCGAAAGCGCCAAGCAGATCCTACCCACGGCTCTTGGTGTAGAGGACAAGAAGCAGCAATGAAAGCGGTGTCCCCGAACACCTTCAAAAGCCCCGTCTACCGGGTTTATGCCCATCTCTCCGACGCAGAACGACTCGATCAAGCTTGCGAGCTTTTGGCGATTGGCGTGCTCCGTCTTGCCGAGAAGCGCGGGCTTTTAAAAGACCGGAAGGCCCCGGCTCGCCAGGCCCCGGAAAAGGCAAAAGAGACCGCCTGAAATGAATCCCGCAACACTACACTCGCGGCTATTCCCTCGCAAATTCTGGCCTGAAAAATTCC
>CAYQTU010000047.1:0-11488 GCA_964420575.1 uncultured bacterium | reverse complement strand
CATGCGGATTGGCGGGCTAAGCGTGGTTTTGGAGGCGGGTATGACCAATATTATAATTTTGGGAAATGGGCTCGAGGAAATGTAAAGCTATATTGGACCCAAGACAAGGAAGCTCCCACGCCGGGATATACCACGAGCGATGGCACATTGAACCCCTTTGCACAACGAGAGGACAGGGACCGTGGACGGATTACGTGGCGTCACCGGACCGATATCACTCCCAACACCAATGTGATCTTGCGTTATAACCGCTTGGCGGATGAATACTTTCTGCAGGACTTTTTTGAAAAAGAATACCGTGAGGCGGTTGAACAGGATTCTTTTGTGACGGCTACCCATAACACCGAGCAGTATGGGGCGATGGTTCATCTCCAAAAACGCATGAATTCATTCGAATCCCTTGTCGAACGACTTCCGCAATTGCGCTTAGACTGGAAAAACCAGCCTTTCCTGCCCAAGCAGCTTGATGAGCGCGTCTATAACGAAAGCCGGATCAGTTTTGATAATTTGAGCAAACGCTATAGCCGAAGCTCGGAATCCCAGCAAGTCAAACGTTTTGATGCTTATACGCGGTGGTATGTTCCTCTAAAATGGAAAGAAATTAAACTAACCCCGTTTACCGGCGTCCGAGGGACAGGTTATAGCCGTCAAAAGGATTCACGGGATGGAAAATTCCGCACAGTGATCCAATACGGTGCGGATTTGCGCACACAATTCTACAAGACGTATCCGATCACTTTTGACAAGTTGGGCGTGGATATAAATCAGTTGCGACATGTGATCGAGCCGAGCGTAACGTATGAAGCAATGATGTCGACCTTAAGCAACGAAAAAATAAACTATTTTGATACCACCGATACGTTAGACGATTCATCGCAAGTGGTGTTTGGTCTCGAGAATCGGCTGCAAACCAAGCGCATGATCCGCGGAAAGATGCAGCGGGTGGATGTGGTAAGTTTGAATACCTATATGCATTTTGAGATCAGCCCGCTCGATTCGACGATTGACGGAAGTAAATTCACGATCCTTTCCAATGAATTGACCCTGCGCCCTTATGAGTGGCTGCAGTATCAAATCAAAGTCGATTATGATTTTGCGCGTGAGTATTTGAAGTTCTGCAACCAGGATATCGTGATCCATACCGGGAAGTGGCGTTTCTTATTCGGTCATCGCTACAATCATGCGTTTTTCAACGGATTCCAAAGGATCGATCGCGGACAGCAGTTTGTGTTCGATACGCAATATGTGCTCAATAAACTTTGGTCGTTAGGAGGATATATCCGTTGGGATTCGTCGCGGGACGGTTTGCAAGAGTGGCAGGTTTCGGCCATCCGCGATCTTCACGATTTCATTCTCGATTTCGGATTTAATGTCCGGGATTCCCTGATCGATGATGCCAATAAAATGCTTTATTTTAACCTTCGACTTAAGGCTATGCCGACCCTGCGACTGGGGGTCAACGGCGGGCGAGCCACTTTTTCTGAGCCTCGGATCGGGGAAACTGTGGAAGGCGCAAGCCAAGATCGGGGACGTTTTTTGGCGACGGATGAACTTAGCCATCCCTATACTCCGCAATCACAATATCAGCAGTATTAACTTTTAGCCAAAGAGATTTCTCAATAATCCTATGAAGATCGGAATCATCGGAGCTGGATATGTCGGTCTTGTGACGGGTGCCTGTTTGGCGCATTTGGGGCATATGGTGCGCTGTGTGGACCATGATGCGGAGAAGATCCGTGTGTTAAAACACGGGAAAGTTCCTTTTTATGAGCCCGGTCTACAGGAAATGGTTTCGGAGAATGTTGCGGCAAAACGGCTTTCCTTTACGACAGCGATCACCGAAATTGTGAACCGGTGCGATATCCTTTTTATTTGTGTTCATACACCTTCCAAAGAAAATGGGGAAGCAGATCTGACCTTCGTTGAGAATGTTTCACGGGAGATTGCCCGTCATCTGAAAAAGTACAGCCTGATCGTTGAAAAAAGCACGGTTCCGGTTGAAACGGGCGAATGGGTCCAAAAAACCATCAAACGGAATATTCGTAAAGGAGTCCCGTTTGATGTGGCCTCCAATCCGGAGTTTTTAAGAGAAGGTTCTGCGCTTCATGATTTCTTGGAGCCGGACCGGATCGTTATCGGAGTTGAAAATGCTCGGGCTGAAAAAATGCTCCGAAAACTTTACAGTTCATTGAAAGCTCCGCTGATCGTTACCGATATCAAAAGCGCTGAGCTGATCAAGCATGCCTCCAATTCTTTTTTGGCGGCCAAGATCTCTTTTGCGAATGCTCTTTCCCGGGTTTGTGATGCTGTGGGGGCGGATGTTGAGAAAGTGGTTTTAGGCATGGGGCTTGACCCTCGGATCGGTAAGCAATTCCTTAAGGCGGGGATCGGTTTTGGCGGCTCTTGTTTTCCTAAAGATTTGAGCGCTTTTTTGCATATTTCAGAACAGCTTGGAACGCGCTTTGAGTTATTGGCGGATGTGTTAAAAATCAATCGAGAACAGGCTTCTTATTTTACTCAAAAGATTCAAAATGGAATGAAAAGTCTGAAGAATAAGACGCTATGTGTTTTGGGACTGAGTTTTAAACCGGATACCGATGACATGCGGTCCGCTCCTTCTATTCCCATCATCGAAACCTTGCAAAAAGAAGGCGCAAAAATCCAGGCCTATGATCCTCAGGCGATGCCAAAAGCGAACAAGCTTTTCAAGAATGTGAAATTTTCAGCCACCCCCTATGAAGCGGCTCGGGGCGCCCAGGCGATTGTGGTCTTGACGGAATGGAGTGAGTTTCTCAACTTGGATTGGAA
Organism: uncultured bacterium; assembly: GCA_964420575.1. GTDB lineage: Bacteria > Omnitrophota > Omnitrophia > Omnitrophales > Aquincolibacteriaceae > CAYQTU01. The sequence goes on along the minus strand of CAYQTU010000047.1, from coordinate 8,680 downwards.
ACGGCTTAAGCATGAAATGGCCGGTCTTTACTTTTTTGATGGCCGAAATATGTTCCAACCGTCAGAAATGAAAAAGCACGGTTTTCATTATACAAGTATCGGTAGACCCTCATGATCTTGCGGGGTGGAAGGAGGCAACTATGAAAGGCGTGATCTTGGCCGGAGGTCTTGGAAGCCGGCTTTTTCCTTTGACGAAAGTTACGAACAAGCATTTGCTGCCGGTTTTTCATAAACCTATGATCTATTATCCGATCGAAACCTTAGTCCGTGCGAATATCCGGGACATTCTCGTCGTAACGGGGGGGAATTCTTCAGGGGACTTTCTTAAGTTGCTCGGTAATGGCAAGCAGTTTGGCCTGCAGCACATCAATTATACCTATCAAGAAGGCGAAGGGGGCATTGCCCAAGCACTTGCTCTGGCAGAGCATTTTTCGGGAGGCGATAAGATCGTTGTGATCTTAGGGGATAATATCCTTGAAGCGGACATCACTCCCTTTGTGAAGCGTTTTGCCTGTCAGCAGGAAGGCGCCCGGTTGCTGTTGAAAAAAGTACCGGATCCGGAGCGCTTTGGGGTCGCAGCGCTCAAGGGAAAGAAAGTGACTGAGATCGTGGAAAAACCCAAGAATCCGAAAAGCCCTTATGCGGTGGTGGGAGTTTATATGTATGATGCGGCTGTTTTTGATTTTATTCGTACGCTTAAGCCTTCGCGGCGCGGGGAGCTTGAAATTACGGACGTGAACAGCTGGTATTTAAAACGTGGGCTTTTAGAATATGATTTCTTGCCGGGTTTTTGGACCGATGCGGGAACCTTTGAATCTCTTTATCGCGCCAACTCCCTTGTTGCAAAAAAAGAAGGATGTGCCGGATGAAACGGTTGCTGGTGACCGGAGGTTGCGGGTTTATCGGGTCAAATTTCATTCGTTTTTTTCTAAGAGAACGGCCTGATTGGTATGTGATCAATCTTGATAAATTGAGTTATTCCGGGAACCTTGCGAATACCGAAGATTTTGCCAAAATTTCTCGCTACCAGTTTGTTAAAGGGGACATTACGAATAAAAAGCTTGTGGCGCAACTCATGAAGCATGCCTCTGCGGTGGTCCACTTTGCGGCTGAAACGCATGTTGACCGGTCGATCGAAAGCGCGGATGATTTTCTGCATACGAATATTTTAGGAACGGCAGTGCTTCTTGAGGCTTCGCAGGCGTATCGGGTCGAAAATTTTGTGCATATGTCAACGGATGAAGTCTACGGTTCGGTTGCGAAAGGGGCGGCCCGGGAAGATTCACCGTTGCGGCCGAATAGTCCCTATAGCGCATCGAAAGCCGGAGCGGACCTTCTGGTGCGATCTTTTCAGGCGACCTTTAAGCATCCCGCAAAGATCATCCGCTGCACCAATAATTTCGGTCCTTACCAGTTCCCCGAGAAAGTGATACCCCTTTTTGTGACTAATCTCCTTGAAGGCAAGACGGTCCCGCTTTATGGGACCGGAAAGAACCGGCGCGACTGGATCTTTGTGGAGGATGCATGCCGTGCGGTATTGCTTGTTCTGGAAAAGGGGAAGGATGGCGAGATCTATAATGTTGGTGGAGGACATGAATTAACCAATATGGAGCTTACCCGGAAGATCTTGAAACATTTGAAGAAGAAACGAACGATGATCCGGTTAGTCCCTGATCGCAAAGGGCATGATTTTCGCTATGCTTTAGATTGTACGAAGCTCAAGAGACTGGGATTCCGTCCGCTTTGGAACTTTGAGCGAGGATTAAAAGCGACCATTGGTTGGTACCAGCATCATCCTCGTTGGTGGAAACCCCTTAAACAAGATAAATATACGGTGAAATAAAAAAATGAGCACGGAAAGGCCTTTAAAAGTTCTGATTACGGGTGCCGGGGGGATGTTAGGGACTGATCTTGTGAGCGTTCTTAAATCCGGTGCCGATGTGGCAGGGATCGAAAAACGTCCGGTCACTCATTTACCCATCCCCTGTGAAATCTGTGATTTGACGCAATTCCGTAAGACCCGGGATTGTGTTCTCGGTCAGGCCCCGGATATTGTCATTCACTCTGCCGCGCTCACCGATGTGGATTATTGCGAAGAACATCATGATGAGGCGCTTGAAAACAATGTCGAAGCGACAAAAAATCTGGTCACGGTGTGCAATGAGATCGATGCGCCTTTGATCTTTTTCAGCACGGATTATATTTTTGACGGGACTAAAAAAGGGGAATATTTAGAAACGGATAAGCCCCAGCCGCTCAATTTTTACGGAAACACCAAGTTTTTGGCAGAAAGTTTTATTATGGAGAATGCCGCTCGCGCGATGATCTTCAGGATCACATGGCTTTTTGGCCGCTACGGGCGATGCTTTCCGAAAGCGATCTTGCGTCAAGCCGAAGAAGTTAAAAAAATGAACGTCGTTAATGACCAGGTCGGGCGACCAACTTATTCTGTGGATCTTGCCCAGGCGCTTGGGACGATCATTCTTCAACGCAATGAGCATATTTTTTCTAAAGAAAAGGAAGTTTTTCATGTCGGGAACCATGGCACTGTAAACTGGGCCGAATTTGCGCGTCATATTTTAAAAACGGCCGGGCATTCGGATGTTCGGGTTGAAGAGATCACAAGCGCCCAGTTGAAGCGGCCGGCTCCGCGTCCGGCGAACTCAGTTTTGTCCCTTAATAAGGCCAAATCTGTTCTTGGCATAGAGCTGCGGCCTTGGGCCGAGGCCGTTGATGAATTTATTCTTAACCTAAAACAAGAAGAAAAGATCATCCATGAAGAAAAAGCAAGAATCGAACCTCCTGAAGAGGATTAAAAATAAAAAAGCCCGCGTTGGGATCATCGGGTTGGGGTATGTCGGATTACCGTTGGCCATTGAATTTGCAAAAGCGGGATTTTGTGTTTTTGGAATTGATGTTTCCGAAGAGAAGATCGCGCAGCTTCAGCGGGGAAATTCTTATATTTTAGATGTGCCCGCTCGAGACATTCAAAGTTGCCTCCAGAAAAAACTTTTTAAGCCGACAACGGATTTTTCGGTCCTGAAAGATGTGGATTGTATCAGCATTTGTGTGCCGACGCCTTTGGCCAAAACAAAAATACCGGATATTTCTTTCATCTTATCCGCGGTCCAGGAGATCAAGAAATACCTCCATCCCCAGCAGTTGATCACCCTTGAAAGTACGACTTATCCGGGGACCACTGATGAAGTGATCTTGCCTATCCTTGAGGATACTGGTTTACGGCTCGGTAAGGATTTCTTTTTGGCCTTTTCCCCGGAACGTGTGGATCCGGCAAATCCCCATTACAAAACAAAAAATATTCCTAAGGTCGTTGGGGGAATGACTGTTATGTGTACCCAGATGGCCAAAGAACTCTACGGTTCAACGGTCGAAAAAGTCGTTGAAGTTTCTTCGCCTAAGGCGGCTGAAATGGTCAAATTGGTTGAGAATACTTTTCGCAGTGTTAATATTGGCCTGGTCAATGAGCTATGTCTGATGTGCGATAAATTGGGGATTGATATTTGGGAAGTTATTGATGCTGCAAAGACCAAACCGTTTGGATACATGCCGTTTTATCCGGGGCCGGGTCTTGGGGGACATTGTATCCCGATCGATCCTTTCTATCTTTCATGGAAGGCCCGTATTCACGGATTTGAACCGCGATTCATTGAATTGGCAGGCGAAGTGAATCGGCAAATGCCCGAATACGTGGTGGCAAAGGCTCAGGATGCTTTGAATAAAAAGGGGAAGGCTTTAAAAGACGCGAAGATCCTTGTTCTGGGGGTTGCGTATAAGAAAGATGTTGATGATGTCCGCGAGTCTCCGGCATTGGATGTGATCGAGCAATTTGAGAAAAAGGGAGCCGTAGTTGTTTTTTCGGATCCGCATATCCCCGAGATCCGGGTTGAGAATAAAAAAATGAGATCGCAAAAAATATCGCCTGCGTTGCTTCGGGGAACAGATCTGGCCGTGATCATCACGGATCACCGTGCATTTGATTATTATTTGATCGTAAAACACGCGCCTTTGGTTTTTGATACTCGGAATGTTCTTCGCGGATTCAAAACAAAAAATATCGTGAGGCTGTAATATGCCAGCAAAAGGAACCTGTCTGGTGACCGGTGGAGGGGGATTTATTGGCTCTCACCTTTGCGACCGTTTCCTGGACCGCGGGTATCGGGTATTTGCAATGGATAATTTTCTCACGGGAAATGAGAAAAATATCGAGCACCTGAAAAAGAATTCTTCTTTCGAGCTAATCCGGCATGACGTAAGTCAACATATTCATTTTTCCGGTCCGTTGGATTTTGTGCTTCACTTCGCCTCGCCCGCAAGTCCTCTAGATTATTTACAATATCCTATTCAAACGCTGAAAGTCGGGGCGTTAGGGACTCACAATGCGCTAGGCCTGGCCAAAGACAAGAAAGCCGCTTTTTTGCTGGCATCAACCTCGGAGGTTTATGGAGATCCCCTGGTTCACCCGCAGCGAGAAGATTATTGGGGGAATGTCAACCCGATCGGACCCCGCGGGGTCTATGATGAGGCCAAACGTTATGCTGAGGCTTTGACGATGGCATATTACAGGACTCATCAAGTCAACACAAAGATCGTCCGCATTTTTAATACCTATGGTCCCCGGATGAGGATCCGGGACGGGCGGGCAATTCCGGCCTTTTTATCACAAGCCTTGACAGGAAGCCCCTTGACGGTTTTCGGAGATGGAAGTCAAACGAGAAGTTTATGCTATATCGAGGATATGGTAGACGGGATCGAAAAGGTTTTAAGGTCTCAGCTGAATGAGCCGATCAACTTAGGGAATCCGAGCGAGATGTCGATCTTGGATCTGGCAAAAAAAATCATCGAAATGACTCATAGCAAAAGTAAAATCGAACTTAAGGCTCTGCCGGTCGATGATCCTAAAGTGCGCCGCCCGGATATTGCCAAGGCTGAATCGATGATCGGCTGGCGGCCAAAGATCGATTTAGAGGCCGGTTTAAAACCCACTATTGAATATTTTGAACGGGCGCTGAATGCCGGGAGTTTACGCTAATGCCTCCTTTTTTATCCGTGGTTGTTCCTGCTTACAATGAATCTCAACGATTGCCGATGACCCTACGTTATATTAAGCGTTATCTTCGAATGCGTAACTATGCTTCAGAGATCATCGTTTCGGATGACGGAAGCACGGATAACACCGTTGCGGTAGCTGAAGAGAAACTCAAAGGTTTTCCTCACCGGATCTTGACCGCCCCTAAGAATATGGGCAAGGGCCATGCGGTTCGAACGGGGATGCTGGAAGCGCAAGGGGAATATGTTTTATTCAGCGACGCGGATCTTTCGACGCCAATCGAGGAAGTGGAGCGCTTTTTAGAAAAACTTCAAAACGGTTATGATGTCGTGATCGCTTCGCGGGCATTAGCGGAATCTCATCTCAAAAAACGTCAGCCTCTTTTCCGTGAGATCATGGGACGGACCTTTAATCTTTTCTGCAAGCTCTTAGCTTTTAAGGATATCAAAGATTCCCAGTGCGGTTTTAAGTGTTTTAAAAAAGCGGTTGCCCAGCGCATCTTCCGTGAACAGAAACTGAACGGATTCAGTTTTGATGTTGAGGTGGTTTATCTTGCACAGAAGTACGGTTATCGGATTTGTGAGCTTCCGGTGACGTGGCGGAATTCTCCGCTGAGCCGCGTGCAAGTCTTTACGGATCCATTTAAAATGTTCTGGGATATTTTGAAGATCCACCGCCTTCACGCCAAATGAGATCTCTTCGGTTTTCTTCCGAAACTCTCCTTCTTTTTGCGGTTCTAGCTTTAGCTTTTGGCCTTCGGATCGTCGGGATCCAGTTTGGGCTGCCTTATCTTTACCATGCGGATGAGCCGATCGTGGTGAACCATGCCTTAGCCTTTGGCGGGGGAGATTTGAACCCCCATTTTTTTAAGATCCCGCCCCTCGTAAGTTATCTTTTGTTCGGCGTTTATGGAATTTATTTTCTTCTGGGGCGGTTATGCGGTGTTTTCCCGTCAATCCATGAATTCGAGCAGTTGTTCTATACCGACCCCACATCGTTTTACTTGATCGCACGCGTTCTTTTTGGTGCTTTCTTAGGGACCCTTTCAGTATATGCTCTGTACCGTATGGCTAAACGGTTTTGGAGTATGGAAACCGCGCTTTTAGCCGGTCTCTTTTTCGCGACCTGTTTTTTGCATGTCCGCGATTCGCATTATATCTATGCCGATATTCCTCTGGTTCTGGTCTTGATCCTCGGATTCATTCAGATCTTAAAGCTTTCTGAAAACCCGGAACGCTGGCCCCTTCACCTGAAAGTTGGGGTGCTGATCGGGCTTGCGGTTGCGACCAAATACAATGGTATCTTTCTCGTTTTGCCGTATTTTTGGATCTGTATTCGTCAGCTTAATTGGAAAAAATGGGTCCCCGTTTGGCTCTTAACTGCCTGCGCGGTTCTCGGAGTTTTCTTCCTGCTTAATCCCTATGCCCTTTTAGACCGTTCCTTTTTTCTTCGGGAGTTATTACTCCAGAGCCAATCCAATCAGGGAGTTTCATGGTGGCATTATCTGACTTACTCGCTTCCCGGTGCTCTGGGCGGTTACCTTTTACTGGTAAGCCTTTTGGGAGTAGGGCAGGCGTTAATGAGCCGCGATCCAAAAAATGAAGCGGTTGCAGTCTATGCGCTAGGCTATTATGCCGTGCTTTGCTATTTTGGCCAGCCGTATGACCGGTATGTATTGCCGCTTTTGCCTTTTTTGATCCTTCTTGCCGCGAATTTTCTCGGCCGGCTTCGTTATAAACCCCTTATCTATAGCGCAGCGATCTTTCTGATCTTACCGCCTCTTCTGACCGTGATGCAATTCAATCGGATCATGTTGCAGGAAGATGTAAGGACGGTGGCTAAAAAGTGGATCGAACAGACAATCCCTGAAGGACGAAAGATCGCTTTAGATTGGGAATTCTATGCGCCCAGGCTTGCTTTCACCGAGGATCAGCTCGAAGAAAAATGGCGACTTTTAGATAATGCTCAAGAGTTATCGGCATCTAAAAAAAGACGTTTAGCAGGGTTGTTGGCGAATCCCTATCATCCGGCTTATCAACTTTCGTTCATGGTCAAAGACCCTTCGAGCCCGCGGTTCCTTTTTGCTGAACCCACGGTTCCTTTTGACCTGAAGGCTTTGAAGAAATATGGAGTAGAGTACGTGGTGTTGGTTGATCCGATCCATTCGGATGACGATCCATTTGTCCTTGATCTCAAGAAGAACGGTACGGTTAGCGCTGCTTTTTCGCCTTATTTCTACCCTCAGTCAACCCGTCTTGACCCTCTGCCTTTGACGGGTGGCCCTTTCGTTTGGAGAGATATTTTTTCCCGTCAGCGAAACGGCTATTCCTTGACGATTTACAAGATTCGCTAAGGCCTAGGCGCCGGTTTCTGAAAGCTCAGGTTTCAGGGCTTTTTCAGGCTGGTATTTTTTGGAACGGCGGTGCCACCAAAAGCGAATGGCTTCCATAAGCGCAGCTCCCATAATAGCCATATTGACCGACGATTTTCCGGCTTGCCGCCCCCGGTGGTTGGAGGGGATTTCTTTGATTCGGAATTTGAGGTCGTGCGCCTTGAGAATGATCTCAGGCAGCACGAACAGGGATTTTGATTTTAGTTCGATTCGCTCAAAGATCTTTCGGCTCCAAGCCTGGGACCAATTGTAATCGTTGATGCGGATTTTGAAGAGATAATTAAGCAGGAAAATATAGATCACGGAAAGAAAGAAACGGAAGAGCTGGTAAGCATTGCGCTGCCAACGAACGCCTAAAACCACGTCTGCTTCGTTGCGGATGAGGATCTGGACAAAATTCGGAAGTTCGGAAGAGTCGAATTCTTCATCGGCCCCGATATACATCAAATATTGTCCGCGGGCAATATGAATGCCGTCTTTGAGAGACTGAGTGTATCCAAGATTGCGGTCGTGGAGGAGAAGCTGGGTGTTCGGGTATTGTTGGACTTCTTTCAGTAAAACTTCACGGGTTTTATCTCGGCTGCCGTCTTCGATGATGATCACTTCCCAATCCCATTCGGGGTGTTCATGGAGGACCGTGAAAAGGTTTTTCAGCATCCGGGCGATATTGAATTCTTCATTGTAAACGGGAGTGATAAAACTGATAAAAGGGCTCGTATTTTTCATGATTGTTAACACTAATGAAAGTTGGTAAAATTGTCAAGTTTGATAGTTTAAATTTAAAATCGATCTTCAGAAAGAGGAGGACCGTTTGAAGCCCTACGTTAGCATTGTATTGCCGGCTTATAATGAACAGGAAGCTATCGGAAAAGTCTTGGACGATATCCATGAGGCTATGCGGAATGAAAATTACCGGTATGAGATTCTGGTGGTGGATGATCATTCAAGCGACCAAACGGCGGTTATTGCCGAAAAGAGAGGGGTTCGGGTAGTTCGACGTCCGATTACGGGCGGTTCAGGAGCTTCGCGCCGTACGGGGATTCTGAATGCTGAGGGGGAGATCATTGTCATGTTGGATGCGGATGGTTCCTATGAGCCTAAAGATATTCCCAATCTCATTGAGCATTTTCCGACCTATGATCAAGTGAATGGCGCGCGGACCAGTGAACAGGGGACCTTACGATTGCTTCGAGCTCCTGCGAAATGGTTGATCCGTCAAT